>NZ_JBEBMB010000046.1:0-4551 GCF_040081915.1 Xenorhabdus sp. SGI240 | reverse complement strand
CATGGCAGTTTCTACGGTTATTATTAACAGGATGCTGATTATAAATCACAAACAGCTATCAATCCTATTTCTATGTACCGAATGCACTCAGTTAATCCCGTTGGTCAATTTAGACCCGTTTGCCCTGGGCTGGTCGCTGGATTTATCCGAAAGCACGATTGCCGTGGCCTCGGCGTATCGCCATGCCATGAAGCATCACGGTAAGCCGCTGTTTGTCTACTCCGATAAGCAATGACGGCATCCACTTTCAAAGCCTGACCGATAGTATTGATACCAGCTCACCAATGGGCCGGTTTTTCTTTTATGTGATGAGTGCATTGGCGGAAATGGAACGGGAACTGATTATTGAACGCACGAATGCTGGGCACGAATGCTGGATTAGCCGCAGCACGGGCATAGGGGCGAATTGGCGGACGTCCGGTGGCACTGCCGGAAGATAAATATCAGCAGGCGATCCAATTGTTGAGTCAGGGAAAAACACGGCGTGAGATCGCCAATGCGTTTAATATTTCACTGTCAAGCATACATGGACGCCCCTTCATGGTGGACGCTCCCGTTATTAATTGGCTGTGTTGAATACACTTCCATTTTGGCACACTGATGCCGCTTAAATGGGACATCCATCCCATTATTTACAAATACCTGCCTGTAGGCCGTGAGGCTAATGATGACATTTTTTAATCAGGCGTTTTATTCTGCACTGTGCATTATGGGGCGGTAATTTTCACTTAGAATAGTGCAGAATATACCGCCAAATAGTGCAAAATTGGTCGCCACGCTACAGCAGTTCGGTATCAGAGGCCAGACGTGAACCACAAAACATATACAGGCTTCCGTTCAGTTTTAATACCCGCCAGAATTCGGCAAGCAGTTCATCCAGCCACGCAAGGTAAGCCGTAGCATCTGACCACTGGTTATCCCAGCGACAATCTTTTACGCGAAAGTAGGGCGGGTCAGTGGCGATCAGGTCGATGCAGTTATCCGGCAGGGTTTTGATAAATTTCAGAGAGTCATCGTTGACTAGGGTCTGTTGATGTTTTAAGGTCATAATTCAATCAACCCACATCGGCAACCAGACAATGATAAATGCCAGTGACACCATGCTGGCATAATTCCGCTCAAGTTTATCGTATCTTGTTGCTATGGCTCGAAAATGTTTGATTCTGGCAAAGGCGTTTTCCACCAAGTGACGATGCTCGTATAAACATTCATCAATGCGTTGGTCGGATTTTCGACTATTTTTGCGATAAGGGATCACCGGAGTGGCTCCTCGCTGTTCAATAAACATCCTGAAACGCTGGCTGTCATACCCTTTGTCAGCGATAACTGCTTCGGAGGAGGGAGATGCAACGACAAGGCTTTCTGCGTGAACACTATCGTGAACCTGACCACCTGAAAGTTCAAAATGAACAGGCAACCCACCATTGTCTACGGCTAAATGGAGCTTGGTTGAAGATCCGCCACAGCTTTTGCCAATGGCTTCATCGTCATCTGACGCAGCGCTCGCACTGTGTTGGTGAGCCCGAACGATAGTGCCATCAATAAACAGCCATTCCTTATCAGCAATTCTAGATAACCATTTGAAATAACCTGAAAAATTTCTTTCTTTGACCCGGAGTTAGAACGTGAAAAGACGCGATTCCATTTGCCAAATTCGTCCGGTAAATCGCGCCAGGGGATACCCGTTCTCATGTGATAAAGAATGCCTTCCAAGGTCAAACGGTGTTCAGGTTTGTTATAAACCCAACCCGTGTGTTGCATAAATGCAGATAGCTTATTCCAAGCAAGATCGGTTAACATAGTTCGCAGAATGATGGTGAGGTCTGGTTGTTTTTTAGCGAAAGTAATTATACCAAACCATCATGCTGTCTAATAATCCCTCGCAAAACATCAACAGACCCTAAACAATAGGCTAAATATTATATTTATGATAATTCTAGCCATTTAACACACAATCAATTAGCACTTCAGACAGTTGTCTGATAACAGAATGTCACTTTTGTTTATTATTTCAATTAAAATAAAAACTAGTTGAAATTCATGTTTCTCTATATAGTGAAAATTATAATACATAAATTACAGGAAGATAAATTTACAGATTTATAAAAAACAAAAGCAATATCTTGGAAAACAATTGAAAAAATAGAATTAAAGGTTAGATCAAAAAGAGATTATAATGAACAAACTTAATGCTATAAAAAACAACATGAAGTTATCACACCCAGTTGAAATTCTAGAGGAGTTATTAATATTATTATATTTATATGGCCACACTTCAAACAGAAACCTTTCATTAAATAGTAGATTACCTATCCCTATCATTTCAGCATTCAAAAAAGAATTAATAAAATATAATTATGCTGAAAACAAAGGTACTTTTAAATTAACCCACATAGGCATGAAATATGTACAAGAGGAGCTAGGATATAAATCAGTTGATATCAATAAATATAACCTTCTGTTATCAAAGGAGAAACGAGAAGAGTTTGAGAAAGAGCTTTCCGTTTTATTGGAGCCAATATATAACAGCAGGCCTCAAGTCAATGTTTTGTTAGATCAAGCACATGCAACATTAGAGACATCAATACGCCGGGTCATGCTATTACTTAATAACCCAAGAGTATTTAAACAAAATATTTTATTTTTGGGTGATGATGATTTGACTTCCTTAGCCCTGATGATGGCATTTAAAAATCTCGACTACGACTGCTCAAAAAATATTTTTGTCAAGGATATCGATCAAGATCTACTAACATTTATTCGAGATGTCGCAGAGAAAAATGATTTCGTCATTAATACTGAATACTTAGATCTAAAACTCTCTAATGTATACACTAAAAACTTTGACATCGTCTTGACAGATCCACCTTATACATTGAGCGGATTAAAATTATTTTTATCACGCGCTATTAGTTTCACTAAAAATGATAATAGTGAGATCTTACTCTCCTTTGGTCAAAAAAAACCAATGGAAAACCAAGAAGTTCAAAGGTTATTCAACAATCAGAATCTTCTTATCAGGAATATTTATCCGCAATTCAATAAATATCATGGCGGAAGTATTATCGGTAATGTCAGCGATCTCTATGTTCTTTCTGTTACACCTCAAACCTACCCGATGATCTCAGGGAGAAATCATTATTCAGATAAAATCTATACTGGAGAAATTAACCCTCGTATAAAATTTTACCAATGTAAATCATGTAATAACATGATAACCATTGGGCACGGAAAGAACATATTAACGATAGAACAGCTCATAGAGGCAACTTGTAATAAATGTCACGACACTAAATTTCAATATCGTGGTCAGGAAAAAGTAAGCTCATCGGATCATACACGACAGCTTGGCACTCACATTATTATAGATATGAAAGATTGTGATGCAGAGGTACTGAAATCTGTATCAGCCATTGAAAAAATCATGCTTGATATTGCCCAACAATGTGAGCTGAATGTTGTTACTCATAATTTCCATCAATTCCAGCCATGGGGTGTCAGTGGTGCACTAATATTAGCAGAGTCCCATTTTACCATTCACACATGGCCTGAATATCAGTACGCCGCTCTTGATTTATTCGTTTGCAATGAATTTAAACATCAAGATACATTTATGATTCAGCTACAAACGCAGCTTAATGTTCAAGAATATGAATATAAGATACTACAGCGGGGTTTTTAATTTTAAAATAAATAGAATATCTTCTTAACACCTTATTCAACGTTGAAGCATTAAGTTTATTCACTCAACGAAAGAACTGATTGTTAATTAACCGGATGTGAAAGACAATCAGTTACAGAGTAAATAATATAAATCGTTATGCTATTTCGTATAAACCTCCCGGAACCTGCTAGCCTGATACCCAAAAACCACAATAGGGCTATGAAAGCTCCTTTAGATTAAACCGTTTTATATAAAAAATACTTGAATTCACATATTAAGTGCAACATCGTTATAAACGAAGTAAATGAGTTTTTGTCCCTTTAAATATCTCCTCCGGTGTACTATAACCACGTGTTTTTCGTGGCCGCTTATTTAAGCTGTTTGCCGCGAGATTTATCTCCAACTCTGATACCTTATTAAGTCCTCAAGAGAAATTAACTGCAAATTGGCGACCATAACTTTCAAATAAAGTATTTAGCTCATGATCCATTGTATCCTGAGTCCAAGTGATAAAACGTCGCCAGTGATATTTAGCCTGTCTCCAGACGATTTCAATCAGATTCAGCTCTGGGCTGTAGGCGGGAAGGTAAAGTAAAAACAGGTTATATTCTCGTCATAGACAGGATCTTAAGAATTAAGTCTTTCAAAACACGCATCCAATGTTTTGTTTTTACATGATTTTTTTTGTGATGTTTTGAAAGCGTTCCGGCATAAATATTCTGCGCTTTTTCCAGCCAAAAATACGTTTCCGACCACGCTGTTTGGAGCAGAGTTTCTATAATTGGCCTGAGCCAGATGTCTGTATTTTGGGCTGCTTTGAACAATGAGACGGTAGAAAATAACTGGCTTGCCAACGAACGCCTGAACAGCAGTGCCAGTAAACTGAG
>NZ_JBEBMB010000045.1:0-6611 GCF_040081915.1 Xenorhabdus sp. SGI240 | reverse complement strand
GTTAAAGTCGAGCATCGCGTTCAGGTACGAAAGTATTAAGATCACAACAATCATTTCCTAAGGTTTTTAACACTGCTTTCATCTTATTATTTCTCTTTAAATACATTCAAATGACCATCACCAGTTTTAACTTTTTGTCCTGTTATTGGATTAATGGTGTACGTTTCAAAATTAGCCTGAATCCCTGTTGGATTTACAGAGATTGGTGCGTTAGGTTTTTCTTTGGGGTATCTATATACACGTGTACCATCACCGGACGCTTACAATGCATCTTGTTTATGAGCTCCAGATATATTTGTTTAGGTCACCGTGGAACGGGGGCAACTGATTATCCGGCTGGCTAAGAAGGGCTGACGGCTAAAGGGAAGATCCCAATTTTATTAAAAACTGCACCTTAATCAGTTAGAAAATAACTTTTGGGGTGCAGTTCACTTGGGCTGGACCCTTAACGTCATTTAAACAATTTTAATTAGCGAAGTCTCATATTTTTACTCTGCTTCCTGTTCTATTTTATAACGGGCTGATTCTTCCTTTGCTAATTCTAGCCATTCATCAAAATTATTAAGACTCCCTCTATCTTCCCATCCAGTTGACGCAAAAGCATGGATAAAAAATACTTTTGGTTCACCTGAGACATCAGAACCATCAAAGCAAGCAATATCATCAGAATAAGATACTTTTGCAAATGGCACGAGTTGTCTCTCTGGATATTGCGTCTTCATCTCAGACAACCAATACTTAGCAAATTTTTCAAATTCGCATAAAAACCACCAAGGCTCTAAATCCAAAATAGATTCTTTATTTACTATTTCCAAAAAAGAGGGTGGAAAACTAAATCCTTCTGGTAGTTCTTCTGTTGAATATAAGTAACATGTCATAATGGATTAATCCTTTGATTTTCCAGTAATTCTAGGCGGTGCATCGGAACCATAAGGGTTATTCTTACTAAACCCGCCAGTTTGCTTATTTATCCTTCCCGTGATTGCCTCTCCCCATGTTTTAGGCTCAAGTCCTCTCCTAGGATCAGAGAATCTGATTGTTTTCGCAGGGGTTAATTTATCATCAAAGTTACGAACATTTACCTTAATGTCAATAACTAACGAATACCAAATAACCAAAACACAAAACCTGCCAGAAAGCCCGACGTACTGATTTTTAGATACATACCAATATTATCGCTAATGAAGTGAAAAATTTCTTTTCCCCCACCAACCCAATAACCAAGTACGTGAAACATAATACACATCAGAAACACGGCCAGAAAAAAAGAACAAGATAAATACAACATGACCATGATCGATTTAGTTTTCTTTCTTTTCATCTTGTTTCTCCTTATTTTCTATGGCGCTTCCGACACCACTATTAAATAAACCTGATGCAGCTGAATCCCCTAAATTACCCACAGTAGACGGAATGGAACTTTTTGATGCAGGCCTTGTAATCGTCCAAATACCTATAGGTTGCCATTCATATTCTTTTGACACAGGGTTAAGAATTTTATTGAATGGAACCTTGATAGTATTACCGATCGCATATCCTACACTGGCTCCGCCTTTACTTATTATTGCATTCAAGAAAGGATCATCTCCTTTGATTTCTGCTGTGTAATAACCGCCTATTGCATTCCAAGTAACAGTTGGGTTATAACCTTTCCCTGCTGTGATAGCACCGACAACACCTGCTCCAATTACATCAGATAACTTCACTTCCCCTGTTGTACCATATTGAATAGCTGCATTTACACCACTGGTGACCCCTGCCGCAAGTAGCTGCTCTTTCCCTTTTGCTCCCTGAATCATCGCCTTTGCACCAAAGACCATTACAGGCCATGAAGTTGGATCTAAAGCGACATCCGCAACTCTGTCAGAAGTGGTAATATTGTCTTTCAGGAACTGCAAGTCTTTGCCATTCAAATATTGCACTATCTTAATAGCATCCGGGTCTTTCAGTTTCTCCGATAACCGAATTTGTAACGATCCCTCATCAAACGCAACATTCGTATTTGCTTGAATAAGATCTTCATAAGTTACGCAGGTAATACCACCTCCGCTGCATTTTTCCTGCAATTCAGCACTGTTCTTATTACTGATATCCAAATACTTCTGAATGACAGCACCGCAGTCCCCTCCTTTAGCCTTACACTCGGCTAACTCTCTATCAAGGTTGCGGCTGTCATCTTCATACAAATAGTTAGATTCAATTGCGTTTTTGGCACTCTGTGCCCCCACCACGCCGCCTGCCGTAGAGTCAGTGGCCAGCCCTGCGGCAATCCCACCTGCCAGTGTAGACAAGTTGCTGATGATTTCCTTCTCTGCGGGTGATAGCTCGCCCGATGTTTTATCTCCGTAAAGTACACTCATAATAGCAGACGCGGCCAGTTCACCGCTCACCGCGCCCGTTGCCCCGGCAGTGGCCGAGCCGCCCTTCATTTCAGCAATGACGCCACCTAAGATCGCATGCGCCATCAGGTTGGTGGCTTTTTCTGCCGGCGTCAACTCATCATAGTGGTCTTTACCATTATAGGTCAGCGCCTTCACGCCATTGGCCAGATACGGCGCTGCGCCGCTGGCAATGGCCGATGAGATATCACCGCCCGCCAGGCCCTGTAATGCCCCGATAACGGCTGTCACCGCCTGACGCTGACTGCTGCCGATATCGGCGCCCTGCGCTCTGATGGCACCGTCATAGGCTATCTTATATGCCCGGTCAGCAAGGCTTTTCGCATTGATTTCCTGACCTTCTTGTTTCAGTTGCTTTTCCGCATCCTGTTTCAGTTTTTGCTGCGTTTGCGGGTCTTTCAGGTCTTCCGTGGCTTTCTTAGTGGCCTTAATCGCTTCATGCGTATTGTAGATATCCATCACCTGGGTGCCGATTTCAGCGATAGCCTGTGCCTGTGCCAGGCGTTGCTGCTCTTTTTCCTTGTCGAAAATCGGACTCAGGCCATTGGCGGCGTTATCGGTATCCCGGCTTAAGTCAGCCACATCCTGAGCCTGCTTATCGGCATCCCGCACCACAATCGTGCCGTCACTGACCGCCGCATGGGTGGTGGAGGACTCGCTGCCACTCTTATTGGTGCCGGCCAGCATATTTGAGGCCATATTGGTGCCCAGCTGGCTGCCCACCGCACCGCCGGTACTGATACCGACACTCTGGTGCTCGGTTTTGTACTCTGCCTTATTCTGGATATCACTAAAGCCCAGCGTGCCGGTGTCCAGCCGGTTTTTATCTTTCTCTGCTGTGCTGGCAATCACCGCGCCGTCAAGCTGGGTATGTTCTCCCACCTTGATATCAAACCCGCCTTTGCCGGCAAAAATGCCGGTCTGCTCGTTTACCGAATCAAACGTGCTGTGCAGCTTGTCACGGCTGGCATTGACACTGGCCGAACCACTCATCGAGCCGTAGGTGAAGCTGGCCCCGGCGCTGACATTTTCCTGTTTGCTGTCGTAATTGTCCTTATCCTGTTCACTGGCAAGGTGCAGGTTACGGCCCACATCGGCTGTCACGGTCTCCCCGCTGACCTGTGCCCCTTTAAGTCGCGTATCCTGCCCCGATTTCAGGCTGACCTGATGACCGGCATCAACCACGGTTTCGCTATGGGTGATGCCATCGCCGGTTTCATGGCCTTTGCCCTTGTTGACGCTGGCCGAGAATTTAATGCCGTAACCGCCCTGTCCGGCGGTCAGCCCCACGCCGACGCTGCCGCCTTTGCTGCTGTTTTCGCCCCGCGTGGTCTGGGTATTTTCAGCTGACTCCAGTACGATATCGCGTTTGGCGTCCAGCATAATATCGCGGCCGGCTTTTAAGGTACTGCCCTGCACCTGAATATCGCCGCTGTCCTGCGTCGCGCTGTCTCCGGTGGCTTTAATGCGAATATCCCGCCCGGCACTCAGGCTGCTGCCCTGTGACTGCGTCTGTTCCGTGCGGGTTGCCGATTTCGCCGACTGGCTGCCGTAAGAAAGCTGGATACCAATGGTATCGGTCGGTTTTTGTGCGTCCCCGCCTGCCTGATTGATGGCATCGGCTTTTGCGGCGTCGGCCTGACTGAGCTGCCACGCCTGATAGCCCTGCACCCCGGACAACGTAGCCTGCGTGCCTTTCAGCGCCTGCAAGCGGCTGTCTTTCGTGTCGTTGGCTTCATTGGCCGTTTTTACGGCGGTGTCAACCGCACTGCCCACCGCCCCGGACAAGGCCAGCGTCAAACCTGACTGCTTCTGCTCAGTTTGGCTCAGTTCGGTATGGCTGTTTTTCGCGGCCGTCATCACCACATCTTTGGCTTCAATATCAATATCCTTACCGGCAATGATATCGCTGCCCTGCACGGTGGCCTGTTCGCCAGCACGCAAGGTGACCTGCCCGTCACTGCTGCCCACGGTGCTGCCTTTTTGCACAGTCGCCTCACTGTCATGGGATTGTTTGAACGCCGAACTGCCCATCGTAAAGCCTACGCCCCCGGTGCCCATCAGACCGGATTTTTTCTCTTCCTGCCGGGTGAACTGATGATTGCTCTCTTCGGCCGTGGTGATGTTCAGATTCTGGCCGGCATGGAGTGCCACATCCCGGGTGCCCACCACATTGCTGCCCTGAACGGTGGTATCCTGGCCGGACTGGATGTTTACCGTATCGCCGCTCAGGGTGCTGCTGACCGCCCGGGTGCGGTCATATTGCTCCCGGGTGGTAGTCGTCGTCGAGGAAACCCAGCTGTTGCTGCCTTTCACCTTGAGGTATTCGTCATGGGTTTGCTGCTGTTCACCCGCCACGATAGCCACATCCCGTCCCGCATCCACTTGCAGCGTTCTGCTGGCCGTGATACCGGTTGCCCTGAGATTAATATCACTGCCGGCACGCAGGCTGACCTGCCCGGCACTGTTGATGTCCGTGCCCATTTCGCCTGATTCTGTGTGGGTCAAATAGTTATCCCGGCTCCATTCAAGGTGTTCACCCTGTGCGGTTTTGGCTGTCCCGAACTGAATATCCCGTCCCGCGTCTAACTGGATCTCACTGTGTTGACCCTGTGACATCAGTTGGGCGGCCGACGTATAAATATCCTTGCCTGCCCGCAGGTGCAGTTTGCCATCCGCCCCCTGCACATACACCCGGGCGACATTATCCACGTAAGTGGCACTGAACCGGTTATTGCGGGCCTGCTTTTCACCGCTGTGGGTGGTACTGGCGATATCAATCGTATTCCCCGCTCCTATTGTCAGGGACTGACCGGCGCCAATCGCCCCGCCCCGCTGGACCATATCGGTCCGGGCCTGCAAATCAATCTGGTTGCCTTGCAGCAGACCACCCTGATTGCGGATATTCTCCGCCAGGATGTTGATATCCTGGCCGATAATCCGGCCCTGGTTAAGCAGGTCGCCACGCAGTTGCACACTGACCTGGCTGCCACTGAGCAGGGCACCGGTACCATCCAGTGAACCGGCCTGCGTGCGCACATACACCTGGGGAACCAGCATAGTTTGCCGGCGGCCGTCCGGTAAGGTAACGGTGGCATTAACCAGCCAGACCATGTCTTCGGTGAGATGGGCCATCTGTTCCGCATTCAGAGCAATCCCCGGCGCCAGATTAAAGGCGTGCCGGGCACGCACACCGGCATTCATCAGCGCCTTAAATTGTTCCTCATCATTCTGGTGTCCCGGCAGATAACGTTTGCCGGTCAGGTTAATCACCTGCTCACGAATAAGGCGCTGTTCATAGAAACCATCCCCCAGCCGCTTGTGCATGTTATTGTGATCCCAGCGCAGCTGCTGCTGCATATAGTCCGTCCCCAGCCATTTTTTCAGCTGGGTAAACTGCGGATCGGTTTCAACCAGCGGCAGGTTGTCGATCGCCGCCACCGCCGGTATGGGTTGCGTATTGTCGGGCGGCAGGTTCAGTTTAAATAAACTGTTGTCCGGTAACTGATAATTCGGCACTTCTGTGCGGACGATAAGGGGTTTTTCGCCCACATTCGTGATTTTTTCCGCCACACCGGTGGGTTTCTCGCCCACATTCGTGATTTTTTCCGCCACACCAATGGGTTTCTCGCCCACATTCGTGATCCTTTCCGCCCCGCCAAGGGATTTCTCGCCCACATTGGTGATCCTTTCCGCCCCGCCAATGGGGTTCTCGCCCACATTCGTGATCCTTTCATCCCATCCGGTGTTTTTTTCACCGGCACGGGTCAGCTTTTCACCCACCGTGAAGGTTTTACCCGGTTCAGTCAGCTTTTCCCCCGCGATAACCGGCGTCTCTGCGGTGCCACCGGTCATTGTCGGCCTTTGGCCCGTCACTATCGCGGGCGGGATAATCACTTCCAGCCGCTGTCCCGGCCGTAATGCGACTTCACGCGACGGGGTTGCCGCTTCCGTCAGACCGGCATTAATTTGCCCGCCCTGGACGGGCGTTATCTGTGTCACGGTGCCCTGATAATCCACCGGGCGCTGGCCATCCAGCGTGACCGTACCCTGTGATGCCCGGATCGTCCCGGGGGTCAGGGTGATAGTCTGGATTTGCTCTGGGGGTTCATAGCGCGATGACCCCCAGCCTTGCCGGTCACGCCCTTTTTTCTTGATACGCCAAAAATTTTCCACCTGGCCTTTATCGGTGATATAGCAGAATCAACATAA
>NZ_JBEBMB010000044.1:0-173869 GCF_040081915.1 Xenorhabdus sp. SGI240 | reverse complement strand
GATATACTATTGTTGTGACATAGCCTTTTGTTCCTTTATTTCTCTATTTTTGACGACTTAAAGTTATAAAGGAGCGGCTATGTCATTTCAACTCATCATAAAAGTCGAGCATCGCGTTAAGGTAGGCTTTTCTCATCCCAATAGGATACATGAAAAATAGTCACGTCTGAAAAAGATTCTGAATAGGCTGTTGAAGCCGTTACCTTCCAGTGGCAAAAAAATCGAGAAAATATCTGACTTAAAGCATTTGATTCGCAAACGTTATAACAGGTGGTAATTAACTTTGACTGTTTTTTTAACTCAAAACAGAAAGGATTAAGAAATTGGGCTAAGGCAAGAAATAAGTTGCAAGATGCCATGAACACACAGCCAATGTCCGCCACGATTTTCAGCATAAATTTTCAAGACAGATTATTGACGAAAACCAAGCCGTGATAGTCGAGACCTTGAAATCATCAAATGCGTTAAAAAACTCAAGGTTGACAAAACATATCGCCGATACTTCATGGTATCGTTTTGCTTCTAAACTGGAATATAAGGCCGGACAGAAAGGTGTAGTTTAAGAAAGTTAAGGCTTTCATGTTTTTAATAACATATATGACATATTTGTCATATATGTTGTTCATTATAGCCTATTTTTCTTCTTTATGTGAGTGTGCACCATATCAAAGTTACGCTCTGTTAAGGGCTGAGCTACTCGACTTGAGGAATTTAATTGATGAATAAAACGACTACATCTGCTCAATACAAGGAAATTGAACGTTTACCTATAGCAGCACTGCTTGCTTTGGCGATGGCTGCCTTTATCACGCTGCTGACCGAAATCATGCCAGCCGGATTGCTTTCTTCTATTGCAGAAGACTTAAAGGTATCAGAAAGCCTAGCTGGTCAGTTTATCACTGCCTATGCTATAGGAGCATTGGTTGCTGCCATTCCTGTGACAGCCCTTACACAAGGCATGCGGCGACGCCCTTTACTATTGATAGCGATCTTCGGTTTTGCTGTTGTTAATCTTATCACTGCGCTTTCCAGTAACTATAATGTCTCACTGGTAGCTCGTTTTTTCGCTGGTGTTTTCGGTGGAATCGTCTGGTCACTGCTAGCTGGTTATGCGGTGCGTATGTCACCCTCTCATCTCAGTGGGAGAGCGATTGCAATATCTGGTACGGGCGCGACCATCGCTTTGGTACTCGGTGTGCCGCTTGGCTCGTTACTCGGTCGATTCATCGGTTGGCAAGGCGCTTTTGGACTGATGTCTGTCCTAGCACTGTTGCTCATCATGTGGGTGATCTCCATCGTTCCAGATTTTCCTGGCCAAGTTAAGGAGCAGCGCCAGTCTCTTGTTGGCGTATTTATGAAAACAGGTATTCGTGCCGTATTATTTGTTATCTTTACCTTCGTTATCGCTCATAACATTCTCTATATTTATATCGAGCCTTTCCTTGAATCTTCAGGCTTATCCAAGAATGTGGATATTATTCTGCTCATCTTTGGACTTGGCTCGATAGTTGGTCTATGGTTTGTCGGTATAATGGTCGATCGACGACTACAATTCCTTGCTGTAGCGAGTATCGCGATCTTTGCTTTTACAGCCCTGTTGCTCGGTCTCTGGGGTAACATTCCACAGATAGTCTATCTGTGTATGGCTATCTGGGGCCTCTCTTTCGGCGGATTTGCTACTATCACTCAAACGGCATTGGCTCGTTTCGCGGGTAATTCAGTTGATGTTGCACAATCTATTTATACGACAGGTTGGAATACCGCAGTTGCTGGTGGCGGTATCATCGGTGGTATTTTGCTTGATAGAGCAGGTGCAATATCCTTTGCATGGGTAGTAATTGTTCTCCTCATTATCTCTTTGTTGAGCACGGTCTTTGCCATGAATAATTCATTGCAACGTAATGTCTAAAATACATGTGAAGACTCTTAGTGGGTCTCCACAAATCCTATGGCTTTGCGATATATGGCTATATTCTATTATTTTGTCAGTAAATTTTATTTACTACTTGCATGAGGTTGGTGTTCATATAACTTATTTATTATGGTTTAAAGCCAATCAACATCTTGGATACATGAATATACCTAATAATAAAAGGTAACATTGTCTTTAGTGGTTTTTTTAGAAGTATTATTGGATCATAAATGAAGATTTTTTATCTAAAATAAACGGTTATAGCTAAAGATTCTCTCTATGATGAGGTTATAAAATATGGACTTTGTATCGGAGATACTTTATGAATTCTGCTGCAGAAAAATCTAAAGAAGAAATTCAGATAAAAATTGCCACACTGACTGAATGGTTGAATGTAGTCGAAATGGCTCGTCAGGAAAAATGGAATCCGGGATTTGGAGATGAATCTCTCTTTTTTAATGTTGATAATGAAGGTTTTTTTATCAGTTATTTGCAAGGAAAGCCGATTGCTTCTATGGCTGTCGTGAATTTTAACGAAAATTATGCAAATATCGGATATTACATTGTTAAACCTGAATTTCGTGGTAAAGGTATCGGTTTTGCACTCTGGAAGTTTGCCATTAAACATGCTGGAGAACGCATAATTGCTTTAGATGCTGTGTCAGAGCAGGAAAAAAATTATGCTAAGTGGGGATTTAAAAGTTATTATCATACATTTAGGATTCAAGGACA
Organism: Xenorhabdus sp. SGI240; assembly: GCF_040081915.1. NCBI lineage: Bacteria > Pseudomonadati > Pseudomonadota > Gammaproteobacteria > Enterobacterales > Morganellaceae > Xenorhabdus > Xenorhabdus sp. SGI240. The sequence continues at coordinate 171,225 of NZ_JBEBMB010000044.1, read as the reverse complement.
AGCATCAGGTAACTCAGTTAGCAAAGTAAACACACCGAATATTAATATTATTGACCAGAGCACCATCCAATCAGTGATAGAGTTTGATGCAAGTATTATTGGATATCCTCGTGACAGGTTACTTACTTCTTGGTTTTTTGGTAATAATCGCAAAGGCTTTATCTTCTCAGAGAATCAGAATATAAAGGGGCTGATCGGATTGCGTCAATCTAATGATGGGTATAGGATCGGACCGTTTTACGCAAAGGATCAGGATCATATAAAGGCTCTTTTTTTGACGGCTATTAGGGAAATACCAGAAAACGCTCTTGTGACACTAGATGTTCCTGAATATGCACAAACAACGATTAATCTCTTGGATTCATTTGGATTCCATACTCTTTTTCATACCTGCAGGATGTATCGCGGAACACCACAGATAGTTTATAAACAAGGAAATAATGCGCAGGCCTCACTTGAATTAGGTTGAAATTTATTTCAACGGTTGATAAACCCTATTAAAATAATAGGGTTTATTTCATTATGTACAATGTATATTAGGTCATGACGTGAAAACGTTCATTTGATATTCTTATGCTTTCTGAGAAACTTTCGCTATTTGTAATCAGGGCGAGAGCGTGAACGTTTTATGAACACAATTGGAGCGAAAATAACTCTCAATTGTATTAAATTTAAAGCAACCCAACACATCCTGTCATCAAAATAGTTTGGATATTGTTCGTGTTGTTTTTAATTTAAGCACTCACGCTCTTGCCCTGGTATAATATGAATTCAAAAAGGAACTTATTTAATCACGGATTGCAAAACTCCTATTCTTTCACAGAGAAGGAACATGTTTAGTAATGAGCGACATAAGATGATTAACACCGGGTTCCATCAAGAAGTCAAAATGAGTGACATTGAGTTTTATAATTTCCCGTCCTCCTCGGAAACAATCTATTTTATTCTCAAAAACAGAAAATTCATCGTTAAGTGCACTAAAAATGTATGCTGGGGTAGTTATAGATTTTTGTGCTTCATTATTGCGTTCGTGTGAAATTCGCTGCGACTCAATTACCACTTTAGAGATTCGCCTAACTAGATCAGAATTGGAGATTGAATATTTCTGGCAAACAAACTCAATAAAACTGACTTCATTACAGGATGTTTTCAAACACTCGTGCAAATCAGGATCATCAATATTGCGTGAGAAAACTGTAAAGAGCAGCGTAATTAACCCCTTATTATCGTATTCGTCAGATAGGTTTGTTGTAGGTAACCCTTTCAGCATACCGGGAGCAAGCAAAACAATTTGCTCCACTTTTTCTCCCATTTCCTCAAGCTGAAATGCTGCTTCAAAAGCTAAATTGCATCCAAATGAATACCCCCAAAGATAGTATGGCCCTTCTTTCTGAATCTTACGTATTTCTGCAATATCGGCAGAAACCATTTCTTCGAGTGAGCTATAAGGAATCTCATCTTCATTGATGCCGAATGCCTGAATTCCATAAAACGGCCGTTCGCCTGTCATTTTTTCGGCCAACGCTCTTAAGTTGATGGGGTATCCTCCCAACCCTGGCCAGCAAAATATCGGAGACTTTGTTCCCGATGATCGCAAACAAACCAATCGAGAAGATTTTTCGGTAAGTCCTTTGTCAATAATCCTTGCAATTTTCTCAATTCTTGGGGCAGTAAAAATAATATGAAGCGGTAACTTAGTATTGAAACGCGCATTGATAGACAAGATGATATCAACAGCATTCAACGAATCACCACCTAGATCGAAGAAATCATCAGTAACAGAGATAGCTTCAATTCCTAAAGCACTTGTCCATATTTCAAGAATGGCTTCCTCGGTTGAGTTCCTAGGAGCAATCAACTCTTCGACATTACGTTCATCTATGAGCGTTTTTATTCTTCGCATGTCAATTTTTCCATTAACTGTATGCGGCATTGAATCAACAAAAACAAAAACACTTGGGACCATATAGTCTGGAATCAGCTCGCTCAGTTTTTGCTTAAAAACTGAAACCAGTTCGTCTTTACCAGTTTTTTCCTGCAATATTTTCTCATTAGAGCTAATTTGTATGCAAACCGCCAGAGAATTACGCCCATGTCGCCCTTCATTAACCAACGCTGCTGCACTTTCTACAAAATCTAGACTTTCCAGGACAACTTTGATTTCTTCAAGCTCGACCCTCATTCCCTTGATTTTTACCTGAGTGTCACTCCTTCCAGCAAAATAATAGACACCTTCACTGCCTAAATATGCAAGATCACCCGTTCTATATACCCTAATAGGTTCAAAATTATCTCCAATAGGATATTCGATAAAATGCTCACTGGTTAAGTCTCCCTGATTAAGGTATCCGGTGTAACACCAGCCTCTTTCAGCACATTCAGCAATTCCGCCTGAATCTGGTTAAACCATTCCTGCCCTGGATAACTGGCACTTAATCCCGCGCCACCTTCAGTAAACCACTGAGGCGTGGAATTATTGGTTGGGGTGATGGCAGGCATCACGCTGATGCCTGACGGGTTATCGAGTCCGAACATCGTTATTCCTCACTGATAAATAAAAACAAATTCGGTTTCGGCTGGTGCATAACGTTCCAGCAGACATTCCAGGTCAGCGGCGTCAGCAATGCGCAGGCGTTGCTGGCAGTTGTCCAGAACGGTAGCAAAATGTGTCTGTCGGTCGGCGACATGGACAAACACGCGAAACCAGTTGATATCGGGGTAAATGGGATAATTGCAGGCGCGCAGACAGTGATGCGGGTAACGTTCTTCCAGTCTGACACGATAGCCACGGTCGGCGGCCAGCCGTTCATAGAATTGATTGCACAAGCTGCCGGACATAATTAACTTGGTTTTGACGGCCTGACGGCGGCTGTTAATCGATGACCCTCTGTCAATGCTACAGTCAGGCAACCCGGCAAACTCTTCCCAGTCTTCCAGTAACATAAACGCCCGGTCAGCGTAGATCTCGTCTAACAACGCCGCATTAATGGTATCCACCCGGGCAAATTCTTCCCCGGTTGCCAGCATCAGTTTGGCCAGATTGCCGTCGGGATCTTTTGACCAGGCTAAGCCGTTCGGCAGCAATTGCAGTCCGGCGCGCTGGTAATCGCTGGCTGTCATCGCCATGTGATCGCCCCCAGCACAAAAATCTCATTTTCTGCCGCGTGCATATCGCTGGTTGGATTGATTACTGTGTTATCCATTTCACCCGGTGTGTTAGAAATGGTCGCACGGATTTCAGACAGAAACGCCAAACCACCGGGACGCAGGCTTTCCAAATGAATTTTCAGGCTGGCTTTAACCGCATCGCGCACTTCTTCCGTATTGGGGGATAAACGAATAACGAAGTCGATTTTCCTTGCGATGGGACTTATCACGATAAGCTCTGCGCCTGTGGTTTTGCCTTCCACCTGGTTGGTCACCGGATTGATATGTCCGGTCAGGTAGTCTTTGACCCGGTTTAGATCATCTGCATTGGGGAAGATATTAGGCTCTTCATCCATGACGAACATCACACCGACCGTACCATGCCCACGATAGACGCCGGAGCAATTTTCAGTGCTTCCCCCACGGAATCAAACGCGGTCAGCGTATCAATGCCACTGTCCAGTAATTCCGCCACAGCGATAACCACTTCACACCGCTCGCGTGCTTTTCCACGCTGTTTTTCATTGGCGTTGTTCCAACCCTGCCAAAGCAACTCACGGGAATAGCTTTCAGTCTGGCGTTTTTTTATCTCAATCGGATTGCCTGCAACTTCTATCACGCCTTGCTTTTTCAGTACCGCTGCACGGGCAACAGGTGGCAGGCAATTAATGGGATATTCAAAAGATTTTGAACCTGAGCGCTTACGGCGATATTCACCTGCGAGCTTATCCAGATTCGCACGAATGTTGTGCTGCATTGTAGGCAAGCCCGGCAGACCAATACATTCTTTAGCAGTAATCCAAATATCCATCAGTTCCACACCTTTAAATCGGCGGGATTACCCCGCATGGTTATTGTTTTACGTAACGGCTCGGCCAAATAATTGCAGGTTCAACCCCAATAGCCTGAGTAATGATCTTCTCCCCTTTAGGCCAGGGTCTGACTAACGCATTACGTAATGTATCTGCTGCCAAACCTGCTGCTATCGATAGAGTGCGTAAATTTGTGCCACGTTTTTCTAATGCCGCGCGGATATCTGCGCGGTGCCAATCTACGTCTTCTTGCGAGATTAACGACATCATGCGATCCTTATACTTATCTGTTCCGATAATTTGCTCCGATAACTCATAACGATTATCGGTATGGATACAAATACAGCGTATAAAAACACGCATGTAAATAGATTGCGTGTTTTTATACTCAAAAAGATTCTGGACGCCCAGCATTGTAACTATCTGTGTGGTATGTATTTATGATTAAAAACTACGAAAAAGAAGCGAAAGACACAGATCATGTTTTTCAGGGAAGTGTAATAACACGCTTTGGAGAGAGATTATCTACGCTCATTCAAGGAGAGTCATATAAATCATTTGCCAAAAAATGTGGTATGTCTGACAAGGCCATAAGAGATTATGTAAGTGGAAAAACATTCCCTGCATTAGATAGGATTGCTCATATTGCTGATGTTACAGGATGCTCATTTGAGTGGTTAACTACAGGGCGCACTGTAAATAAATATGCTACATATGATGAAGTGAAATTACTTGGCTCTAATGAATGTCATGAGCCATCAACAGAATATCGAAGTACAAAACAAACAAACAAATCAGCAACAAGCATGGTCTGAAATTCTTGAAAGAATGACACCAACAGAAAGAGAAGCAGTTCTCGATAAAGTTTTTAGGCAAGGAATTAATATATTGTTAAACACAACTCAGGTGGAAGAGCTAAACTCACCCCAGTCTGAAGAGCAGTCTATATCTAACCATGCTCTATTCGTCGCTCGCATGTACGATTCATTGACGGATGAACAGCGCCAGAGATTTTTGGAATCTATCCGAGAAGAAGAGCAAAAGGATACTGACCGCCATTTAAGCGGAAAGAGCAAAGCCAGCTAATGGGCTGCCTGGCCCATTAGTTAAAGAGTATTTAAAGATGATTTAAACAGATGATCGTGCACGCCCTACATTTACCAAAATATGTGAATCAAAAACGTCTAATTCAAAATTTTTCTCATTTTGGTAAGTCTGCACGAGAAGTCGGAGCTGTTCTATAACTCACATCCCAACTCTGTGAATTCCCTGAAATTATTCCCGCGAAATCCCGTTTATTTTGACAAATTCCCTATTAATCTTTGTTTCTCATTCTTTGTGGTTCATAACAGTCATATAGTATTCTGTCATGCCCCATTTATGGAGAATCCAATGAGGCTGCTATGTAAGAACAATAATTAAAATTGTTCTTACGGGAAATTTTATTGTCTAAAATTACCTTATAGGCAAACCTTATTATCTCCACACAACACCAACGCCTGTGCACAAGCCCACGCCGAACTCCATGCCCACTGGAAGTTATACCCACCAAGCCAACCGGTTACATCGACTACTTCACCAATAAAGTACAACCCTTTCACCTTATGGGTTTCCATCGTTTTTGATGACAACTCGTGAGTATCCACGCCGCCAAGAGTAACTTCTGCTGTACGATAACCTTCCGTACCATTGGGTTGCACCTGCCAGCATTGCAGGGTTGTGATTAGCGCTTTTTGCTGTGCGCCATTAAGTTGTTTCAAAGACAGTTCCGGCAATTGCCCCAGGGACTGTAAACATTCCACCAGACGTTTGGGCAGTAATTTAGCCAGTGTGTTTTTCAAACTCTGATTGGGATGAAATTCCCGTTCCTTATCCAGAAAACTCCCGAAATCTGTATTAGGAAGTAAGTTAATACTCACATACTCACCTGGCTGCCAATAGCTGGAAATCTGTAAAATAGCCGGGCCGGAAAGACCGCGATGGGTGAACAGAATATTTTCCCTGAATACGGTGCCATCTTTTGCGGTCACAACAGAGGAAACTGAGACACCGGAAAGGGTTTGAAGTTGTTCCTGTAGTGGTTTATGCAGGGTAAAGGGAACTAATGCTGCACGTGTAGGCAGGATGTTGAGTCCAAATTGTTCCGCGATACGGTAACCCAAAGGAGAGGCTCCCAAGCCCGGCATGGACAAACCACCGGATGCCACAACAAGTGAGTGGGCGCTTACCTTTCTTCCTGCCGCCGTAATGACAAAACCCTGCATTTTCTTCTCGACATGAGTCACTTCACTGCGCAATTGAATCGTTACCTGTCCTCTTTCACACTCTTTTAAAAGCAGGTCTATGATTTGTTGGGCTGAGTCGTCGCAGAAAAGCTGCCCCAATGTTTTTTCGTGGTAAGGGATACCATAACGTTGTACAAGAGCAATAAAATCCCACTGGGTATAGCGAGCAAGTGCTGACTTACAAAAATGGGGATTGGCAGAAAGGTATGCTGCTGGTTCGGTATACATGTTGGTGAAATTGCAGCGCCCGCCACCGGACATCAAAATCTTGCGACCCGCTTTTTTGCCATTATCCAGTACCAGAACGTTTAACCCAGCCTGTCCTGCTTGTGCAGCACAGAATAAGCCGGCAGCGCCAGCACCAATAATCACTACATCAAATTTTTCCATTCATTTGTCTCTTTTGGCCGAGTTAATTGTGGGAATTCACTGCATTGTGAAGGTTCTGTTCACGAACTACGGAGAAAAATAGGCATTTGGTTTAACTTTCTGCGGTAAAAAGTTATTTTTCATCAAAAAAATATCAAAATATTAAAATTAAATAACCATTTGATATTATTAATAAATGCAAGAATTTTTATGTCATTTGACCATCATTAAATCAAAAAAAGGTCATATTTCTCTTTTCCCGCTACCATTTGTCACTGATAATGCGCGCGTTCATGTCCTACTAACTGGCTTAACGTTTATGCTACATCTGTTTACTGGCCTGGAATTTTATACCGGCCTTATGTTAGTGCTTGCTCTGTTGTTTGTGCTTTTCTATGAAGCCATCAATGGGTTTCATGATACCGCAAACGCAGTAGCAACTGTTATTTATACCCGGGCAATGCGTTCACAGCTTGCTGTTGTGATGGCAGGGGTTTTTAACTTTTTGGGTGTTCTCCTTGGTGGGTTAAGTGTCGCTTATGCGATTGTGCATCTACTACCTACGGATCTTCTGCTAAATGTCAGTTCAGCTCACGGTTTGGCTATGGTTTTTTCCATGCTGCTGGCGGCGATCATCTGGAATTTAGGGACGTGGTATTTCGGTATTCCTGCATCCAGTTCCCATACGTTGATTGGTTCTATTATCGGCATAGGCCTGACTAATGCGATAGTGACCCGTTCTTCAGTGGTTGACGCGTTGAATATTCCGAAGATGATACAGATTTTCATGTCCTTGATCCTGTCTCCTCTTGTTGGCCTGATCATTGCCGGAGCGATGGTGTTTTTACTGCGTCGTTATTGGAGTGGTACAAAAAAACGTCGTCGTATCCATATGACGCCTGTTGAGCGTGAAAAACAGGATGGCAAACGTAAACCCCCATTCTGGACACGTACTGCCCTGATCCTCTCTGCTGTTGGTGTGAGTTTCTCCCACGGAGCGAATGATGGTCAGAAAGGTATCGGTTTGATTATGCTGGTTCTGATTGGTGTCGCGCCTGCGGGGTTTGTCGTCAATATGAATTCAACCAGTTATGATATTGCTCGCACTCGTGATGCCGTTGTCCACTTGCAGCAGTATTATGGGCAGCATACTCCAGCGCTGACTCATGCGATTGAACTAAATCCAGCCGCTTCTTCTGTTGAAGATCAACTCGATCTGACGTTCCATTGCGATAGCTCACGCGCATTAGTGGTGCTGAATAAGGCTGAAAGCATGTTGGCGAGTACTCAAAACTTCAACGAGTTAACGCCGGATCAACGTAACAGTATGCGCCGTATGTTGATGTGCGCTGCTGATACAACCAACGTTGTGGCTAAGCTGCCAGAAACCAGCCTTGAAGATGCACGTTTCCTGAATAAGCTGCGTAAGGATTTGCTCAGTACGGTGGAATATGCGCCATTATGGATCATTGTTGCCGTGGCTCTTGCCCTGTCTTTAGGCACAATGGTTGGCTGGAAACGTGTTGCTGTGACTATCGGTGAGAAGATTGGCAAAAAAGGCATGACTTACGCCCAGGGTGTTTCTGCACAGGTGACTGCTGCGGTTTCTATTGGTGTTGCCAGCTATACGGGTATGCCAGTATCCACGACACAAGTGCTTTCTTCTGCGGTAGCGGGGACGATGTTGGTTGATGGTGGTGGTGTGCAGAGTAAGACCATCAAGAATATCATGTTGGCGTGGGTTTTGACGTTGCCGATTTCCATTGCATTGTCGGGCTTACTGTATTGGATCGCCCTGAAACTGATCTAATCACATCTTAGAAAAAAGGGTTGTTTGTTATTGTAGGCCAACCCTTTTTTATTTTTGTTTATCCAATATACCGTAAGATCCTACCCTTCAAGGCATTGGTCATGCTTCCAATGGTTAAGGTGTTTTTCCTCAGGTCGGCAATCGTAAACAGCATAATCATCCGTACAGTAGAACTGAATGTAAAAAGGAGACAGGAGTGCCCGCAGTTTTTTCGGCGTGTTCCGGCTACCATCACCAAAAACATGTGCCACTCCCCGCTTCAGGTTGGGTTCCCAGGCATACCAGAGCCAACGCTGATTTCGCTTGTTATCGACAAATGACCACTGTTCATCTATTTCACAGATAATCTGAATATCACCCCCTGCAAGCGGCAGCGTAGTTATGTTTCTGGGAGTGCGTTTTTTCGTGTGCGAATGACCGTGTTAATGCCGACATTCAGGACGCGAGCGGTATCCCTGAGTTTTGTGACAGTACCGACAAACCACATCAACTTTAGCCATCTCTCATCCATAACAAAAAGTGGGGAATTCATCATATTATCTAATCATTTGGAGCATGACCCGTTTTCCAATACCAGAGTTCGTTTTTGCCTAACCGCATAAATGGTAATGAGTAGACCAACTCCAGTTGTAATAGCGCCTATCCAGTTGGGTGATACAAATCCATAACCCGCATTGATTGCGATACCACCTAACCAGACTCCACCCGATGCTCCCAAATTAAATGCGGAAATATTGGCCGCAGAAGCGAGTGTAGGTGCGCCAGCAGCTTTTTCCATGACGTACATCTGTAATGGTGGGATAGTGCCAAAGCCAATAGCACCAAGTAAAAACACAGTAATAATAGCGAGAGGTTTGATATGAATGGTGTAAGTAAACAGTACTAATACCAACACTAGTAAGGTCAATAAAGTGAGGATTGTGGGAATCAGCGCCTTGTCTGCAAATTTTGCCGCAACAATATTACCAATAACCAAACCGATACCATATATAGACAGGATCCATGCTAAATTTTCAGGAGCAAATCCAGCTACCTCAGTCATCATTGGAGAAATATAAGCAAAGGAGGCTAATAGTCCACTAAATCCAACGGCTGTCATCATTAATGCTAACCAAACTTGTGGGCGTTTAAATACAGCTAGCTCGCTCAGGATAGAACTGCGTTCAGATATTTGTTTTGGTACTAACAATGTTAAGCCAATAAACCCTAGAATGCCCAACAACGTAATTGCCCAGAATGCGGTACGCCAGCCAAAATTTTGACCAAAAAAGGTACCTAAAGGCACGCCTACAACGTTTGCTAACGTTAAACCAGTGAACATCAGAGCTATCGCACTGGCTTTTTTGTTTGGTGCGACAACGGTTGTAGCAACAACAGCGCCAATACCAAAAAAAGCACCATGACAAAAAGCCGATAAAACTCTGCCAAACATCAGTTGCTTGAAGGTTTCTGCTTGAGCAGAAATAACACTACCCATGATGAAAAGAAGAATCAAAAAAACTAACGTATGTTTGCGATTAAAACGTGCAAGCAAGATAGTTAATATTGGGGCGCTTACAACAACCCCTAGCGCATACCCGGAAGTGAGGTAGCCAGCTTGAGGAATTGTAATACTGAGATCATGTGCAATATCTTGCAGCAATCCCGTTGTAACGAACTCTGTTGTGCCAATAGCGAATGCGCTAATAGCCAATGCTAACAATGCGAGTGGCATATCATACTCCTAGAGTGAAAATTCTATAAATATGATAATGCCTAGCTAACTTATTGAGTACTATAAGTTATTTGGAATATCACTTGTGAACAATTGTCACAATAATTGATAGCCATTAGTATATACCCGTCGTTATTGAAGATGCTTGATTTCTTATCCAAACCAGATCATGCTTGCAACCATGAAAATTCATCTGACACCAGAACAAAAACGTGCCCTCGAATTGATGCATGATACAACTCGAGATAGCCGGGTCTGTGATCGCATCAAGGCCGTGCTTTTGGCGTCAGAGGGCTGGACTGCCCAGAGGATTGCACAGGCCTTGCGTATTTATGAAAGTACGGTAAGCCGTCACCTAAAAGATTTCATCGCGCAGGAAAAACTCACCCCGGAAAATGGCGGCTCTGAAAGCCATCTCTCTGCTGAATAAACCGCCGCCCTGGTATATAGCAAGAGGCATAATTATTACCTTATTAAAATAATTACCAGGGTAATCAATTTCTTGGTCAACAGAATGAGTAGTAGTTTAAATGCATTGATACATAATCCTAAAAAGATAAAATGGACTATCCTCTTTTTCCAAAATAGAACAACTCTATGGCTCTCAGTAACCTTGATGATCTTGTGACTTTTTTAACTGTGATAGACTCTAATAGTTTTTCAGCAGCTGCGCGAATAATGAATAAAACGCCTTCAAGCGTCAGTAAGCAGATAGCACGACTGGAAGCTGCCTTAAATGTCAGTTTGTTCGAACGAAATACCCGAATGATAAAAATTACCGATGAGGGAACAGCTATTGAGAAATATGTGCGTACAGCTTTATCACTTTTAGAAAACATCTATACTATAGATAATAAAGGAAATAATAATTTGGAAGGAAATATTAAAATAACAGCCCCAGTCGCATTTGGGGAGAAATATATCACCAAAGAAATTATTTCATTTATAGATAAATATCCCAGAGTCAATTTCGATTTACAGTTGACTGATCGGGTAATTGATATATACAGCAATAAATTAGATCTTGCTCTACGCTTTGGTCAGTTGGCTGACTCTCGATTAATAGCCACACCTCTTGCCGTTAGCGAGCGTATTTTAGTTGCCTCACCAAAATATATGAAAAGCGGGGCTATATCACATCCTAATGAACTCAAAAATCACAATTGTCTTCTGTTCTCTTACCCTGGTCTTTTTCAACACACATGGTCATTAAATAAGTCAAAAGAGCAAATTGAAATTACTGTTTCAGGAAATTTACGTAGCGATAATAGCCATGCTATCAAAGCATGGTGTCTTGCTGGACTAGGTATAGCGCTGAGGGAAAAATGGGATGTAAAAGATGAGATAGCTACAGGTAAATTGGTTAGAGTTCTGCCAGATTGGAAAGAAAAAGAAACAATGATAAGTATAATCAGAGCTCGTAGGGAACCTATTCCTCAGAGGGTAAGAAGTTTTATTGAACACTTAACTTACGAATGGAGAAATCCTAAATTTTAAGGGTTCTGTATCATTAACAGAGGAAGCTCGATCGCACAGGGCGGGATCTCACATTTTGATAGGGTTATTGTGAGTGAAAATAACCCTATCAAAGATCGATAAATACGCAGGTTAGATATCAAAACCTATCAATAAAATCGTATTGAACGTGAGAAATTATCAATAACTGCATATTGGATGATTTTTGCGCAAAGCGGGAACCCGCCCCGCCCTGCTCGATCGCACGGTCTAAGCCCGCCTGAAATTTTTAAATCCCATCATGGAGCGTGTTCGCCGTTTCATGACGTGGAATCGTAGCCTTCAGCTCAGCACGGGCGTTGTATTGCGCCGGTTGCTGACTATGACGTCAAATCATCATCGCTATCAGGCAAAGCAGAACAACGCCACAGAGTATTTCTGTCAATATAAATTGTTTCCTCATCCTTTCGCATAATAAGACGACATCAGGGTCGTGATGGTTAAGATAACTTTGTGAATTGATATAACGCACGAGCCGAATCTGCTTATTGAATTGACCATTAGCTTTAAAAAAACCATTCCCATCAACGGATTGATACAGCATGGGATCTGATTCACGTAAAATTGACAGAAGTACACGGAGCGAAGAACAGTAGCGCATTATGTTAATAATGCAGATAAGGCAAACTGCCCAAAATAGTGCAATGGTATTGAACATACTTCCCCCTCCTGATTGTGGCAGTAAAGGTTGCTAATAGCTGCCAGCAAAAGAAGAAACCAATAAGAAACGTTTTGATTTGAATAATAACTATATTGAATCTTAGTTAAAAATACAGTGTCCAGCAGGTATTATCGTAAGGCATATAATCCGCTATTGTAGCTGGTTTGAAAGTAAAACAATAAGTTGTGATCACAACAACACTCAAAAGACACATTGAGCGGTTATAGTATAAACATCGAATCATGGCGTTTAATGTTGCCTATCCATTTAAACGACGTTATGGAAGGAGTTCTTATGGCTTACAAACATATTCTTGTTGCGGTTGATTTATCCCCGGAAAGCCGGATTTTGGTGGAAAAAGCGGTATCATTGGCGAAACCGTACAATGCCAAAATTTCCCTGATCCATGTTGATGTTAACTACTCTGATCTTTATACCGGCCTGATTGACGTAAACCTTGGCGATATGCAGGAGCGTATTGCGGATGAAACGCGTAATTCCCTGAAAGAACTCTCTGCTAGTGCAGATTATCCCGTTCAGGAAACGTTGAGTGGCAGTGGTGATTTAGGGCAAGTCCTTGTCGATGCGATTAAGCAATACAATATGGATCTGGTGGTATGCGGCCACCATCAGGATTTTTGGAGTAAGTTGATGTCTTCAGCACGCCAGCTTATTAACACCGTTCATGTTGATATGTTGATTGTTCCTTTGCGTGACGAAGAATAATCTTCGGTTGATATTTTATTCCGTAAAATCGCCTGCTTATGCAGGCGATTTTTTTATCCGCAGAAAAGATAATGAAACTGGTTTAGAAATTGTCAAAGGTATTTTTGAGAAAATACATAAAAATAGTTGTTGAAATTTAAGCATAGAACAGTGCTATATTCAGAAAGCAAACCGTAACTACCTCACATTTTCGACAAAAAAATAATATGGAAAATGGCAGGGGGTCATCACATCTGCATGACAAAAAGGAAGCCCGAATGAATGTTTCATTATCTTTAGTTTCGTTTCTCGATTTGGTTCAATCCCGTAATCAGCATCAACCAGAATACCTACAGGCAGTACGAGAAGTGTTGACTTCTCTCTGGCCTTTTCTGCAACAAAACCCACAATATTGTGAGCAAGGGTTATTGGAACGTCTGGTGGAGCCGGAAAGAGTTATCCAATTCCGCGTCTGCTGGGTGGATGATCAAGGGAAAGTACAGGTTAACCGCGCATGGCGGGTTCAGTTCAGTTCAGCTATTGGGCCGTTTAAAGGCGGAATGCGTTTTCACCCTTCTGTTAATCTTTCTATCCTGAAATTTTTAGGTTTTGAGCAGACATTGAAGAATGCGTTAACAACGTTGCCGATGGGGGGCGGAAAAGGGGGTTCTGATTTCGATCCCAAAGGGAAAAGCCACGGTGAAATTATGCGATTTTGTCAGGCATTGATGACAGAACTTTACCGTCATTTGGGACCAGATACCGATGTGCCAGCCGGGGATATTGGTGTAGGCAGCCGTGAAGTTGGGTTTATGGCAGGTATGATGAAAAAACTGTCGAACAATACGGCGTGCGTTTTTACGGGTAAGGGCCTTTCTTTTGGTGGCAGCCTGATCCGCCCTGAAGCTACCGGATATGGGCTGGTTTATTTCACCCATGAGATGCTTAAACGTCATGGTATGGAACTTGAAGGCAGGCGAGTATCTGTGTCCGGTGCGGGGAATGTCGCCCAGTATTCCATTGAAAAATGTATGGAATTGGGGGCGAAAGTCGTCACAGTATCGGATTCAGGCGGTACGGTATTGGATGAAGAGGGTTTTACACCGGAGAAACTGGCTCATCTTCAAGAGATCAAAAATCAGCGTTACGGCCGTGTGGAAGAGTATGCCAAAGAGCGTGGACTGACTTTCCTTAAAGGCCAGGATCCGTGGTCCATTCCTGTGGATATAGCCTTGCCTTGTGCGACGCAGAATGAACTGGATTTGGAAGCAGCACAAACATTGATCAAAAATGGTGTGAAAGCGGTTGCGGAAGGCGCCAATATGCCTGCGACGATTGAGGCTACTACAGCTTTCCTTGATGCAGGCGTTTTGTTTGCACCGGGTAAGGCGGCTAATGCGGGTGGCGTGGCAACTTCGGGTCTGGAGATGGCACAGAACGCAGCACGCCTGAGTTGGAAAGCGGAAAAAGTGGATATTCGCTTACATCACATTATGCTCGATATCCATCAGGCTTGCGTAGAATACGGTGGAGAAGAGCAACAAACTAACTACGTACAAGGCGCAAATATCGCTGGCTTTGTCAAAGTGGCGGATGCGATGTTGTCACAAGGCATTATTTAGGAAAGTAATTATTTATAAAATAATTGTGTAGTCAGGCAATTTAAAAACCCCAATAGAACATGGGGTTTATTTTTTCTAACAAGGATAAATATCGAATCGGTGATTTTTGGTGGTAATGGCAGCGGATGCTTTAACACCTGCCAGTGGTTCTGCATAATCAGGCCGTTTTACCACAACCCGACGTTTTGCCAGCGTTCTGGCAGGTTCCAGCAAACTATCAGCATCCTCATCCGCCCCGACCAACGATTGGAAAATCCGCATCTCTTTTTTGACCAACGCGCTTTTTTGCTTATGTGGATACATTGGATCAAGGTAAACCACATCTGGCGGCGGTGTAATATCTGTCAACGCCGTAATACTTGAGGCATGGATCAGCGTCATGCGTTCTTTCAGCCAGCTACCAATCTCTTCATCCTGATAGCCACGCTGTAGGCCGTCATCCAACAATGCGGCTACCACGGGGTTGCGCTCCAACATCCTGACATGACAGCCGATAGAAGCCAGTACAAAAGCATCGCGTCCCAACCCAGCGGTGGCATCCACAACATTGGGTAAATACTCTTTCTTGATGCCGACGGCTTTCGCAACGGCTTCGCCACGGCCACCACCAAAGCGACGACGGTGTGCCATTGTTCCGCTGACAAAATCGACATAAATCCCGCCCAGCTTAGGCTCATCGCGCTTGCGTAATTCCAATCGCTCGGGAGTCAATACTAGTGCCATGACTGAGTCTTCATCGTGGATCAGATCCCAACGTTCAGCCAATCGCGATAAGGCGCTGCGATCAGCGCCTTCTTCACAAATCAAACAAATCTTCACAGGTCATTATCCACCGATGCCGTAGCTCTTCAGCATGGCATCCAGTTCTGGTTCACGACCACGGAAACGGACAAACAGGGTCATTGGATCTTCTGAGCCGCCGCGGGTCAAAATATTGTCGAGGAATGACTGACCGGTGGCGCGATTGAAAATTCCCTCTTCCGAGAAGCGGGAATAGGCATCGGCTGCCAGCACATCCGCCCACAGATAGCTGTAATAACCCGCTGCATAACCACCATTAAAGATATGGCTAAAGGAGTGCGGGAAGCGTCCCCAATCGGGTGATGGCGCAACTGCAACCTGTTTTTTCACAGATTGCAGCGTTTCCAGGATTTGCGCTCCTTTGGCGGGATCATATTCCACATGTAAGCGGAAATCGAACAGGCCAAACTCAAGCTGGCGCAGAATTTTCATTGCGGCCTGATAGTTTTTGGCTGCCAGCATATTATCCAGCATCTCTTGTGGCAGCGGTTCCTGCGTTTGATAGTGACCGGAGATAAATGCTAATGCTTGCGGCTCCCAGCACCAGTTTTCCATAAACTGACTTGGGCACTCTACCGCATCCCACGGCACACCACTGATGCCGGCAACATCCAGGGCTTCAATTTCGGTCAGCATATGGTGCAGGCCATGCCCAAACTCATGGAATAGTGTTGTCACTTCATCGTGCGTAAACAGGGCGGGTTGATCACCGACTGGCTTATTGAAGTTACAAGTCAGATAAGCGACTGGGTTTTGCAACTCGCCAGATGCATGACGCATTCTGCCGACATAACTGTTCATCCATGCGCCACCGCGTTTATGTTCACGGGCGTAAAGATCTAAATAGAAACTGCCGCGCAATACCTGCTGATCATCATACAGGTCAAAGAAACGAACATCAGGGTGCCATGTATCGACATCATGGCGCTCTTTGGCGGTGATGCCATAAATGCGGCGAATGACTTCAAACAGTCCTTCCAGCGCCCGTTGTTCCGGGAAGTAAGGACGCAGTTGTTCATCATCAATGGAGAAGTCATGCTGCTTTTGCTTCTCGCTGTAATAGGCCAGATCCCACGCTTCCAGCCCATCAACACCGTGGTGAGATTTGGTAAAGTCGGTGAGTGTTTCCAACTCTTCTTTACCTTGTTGATGGGCGCGTTTGGCCAGATCGTTCAGGAAATCGAGCACTTGCTGAGGTGTTTTGGCCATTTTGGTTGCCAAGGAACTTTCAGCATAGTTCTTGAACCCCAGTAATTGAGCGAGTTCATGACGTAATGCAAGGAGTTCCGCCATCATTTCACTGTTATCCCATTTCCCGGCATCTGGCCCTTGATCGGAAGCACGGGTTGTATAGGCGTAATACATTTCTTTGCGCAGTTCACGATTATCGCCATAGGTCATGACGGGCAGATAACTTGGCATATTGAGTGTCAGCAACCAGCCATCCAGCCCCTTGGCTTCGGCGGCGGCCTTGGCTGCGGCTTTGGCACTTTCAGGCAGACCAGCCAGATCGCTCTCGTTGGTAATCAGCTTGGTCCATCCCATGGTGGCATCCAGCAAATTATTGCCGAACTTTGCACCCAGCTCAGATAAACGGGCAGTAATTTCACCGTAACGCTTCTGTTTCTCTTCTGGTAAGCCAATGCCGGTCAATTCAAAATCACGCAAAGTATCTTCAATAACCTTGCGCTGTGGCTGGGGAAGGGTTTCGAAGGCTTGGCTCTCTTTTAATGATTTATATGCCTGATATAACCCTTTGTGTTGCCCCAACCAGGTATCGAATTCAGAGAGCAGGGGCAGGCTTTGCTCATAGGCTTCGCGGAGTTCTGGACTATTCTTAACCGCATTCAGATGTTCGACTGGCGACCACATACGGGAAAGCCTGTCTTTCTCTTCTGAAATGGGTTGGCACAGGTTATCCCAGGTAAAAGCGGCGTTTTCGGATAAAATCTTCTCAATGACTTGGCGGTAATTGGCTAACGTCTCTTTCACAGCCGACACGACATGTTTTGGTTCTATTGTAGAGAACTCAGGCAATGCAGAAGATGTCAGTAACGGATTAGTCATAATGAGTGCCTTATAGGTATATTTGGGTATAGGCTTAAACCAGCCCCGCATCCCAATGGGTTGTTGACGATAGATGGGGATAAGATATCGTGAGTTCAATGCTAATGCCGCACTTTTATGCGAATAATTAGGCTCTTTTTCTGTCAGAGATCTGTGATGTCATGGAAACGTTTAGATATTATTGGAGACGCGCTATAACCCTGTAATTCATCAATTTCTGACACGTTCTCGTTGGGCGGAAGGTGTTGATCTCGAAACAGTACGGTCTGCTATTGAAAACAGCCTGATATTTGGATTGTACAAAGATAAAACCCAAATAGGATTTGCGAGGCTCGTCACAGATTTTGCGACGTTCGGCTATCTATGTGATGTTTATGTATCGGAAAAGTATCAAAAACAACAAGTAGGCCGCTGGTTGATAACGTGTTGTCAATCTCATTCCATTATGCAGCGGCTACGTAGAATTATGCTTGTGACGTCAACGGCACCCTGGTTATATGAAAAATTTGGCTACTTCGAATTATACAGCGTATCAAGCTGATGAATGCGTTGGCGGTAACTTTGCAGCAAACAGGCTGTATCGCCCTTGCATTTGTGGCGCTGTTTCAGCCATACAGTTTGGTTACCATGCATTTCGCCAGATACGCCCATGGCAAACAATCCGCGCAGAAAATGATATTTCACCCTTAATTCCACATCCAGATCATTCAGCATTGGGTTTGAGTAAATTGCTTTCTCATCCTGCTACTTGGCTTTGACACAGTCAAAACTGGCAGCAAAACTGAACGGAGAAAAGAGAAGTAACATAAAGGAGAAGTACTTCATTTACCTCTCCTTTATGGGAAAGAACTTGAATGACCGGGCTTTGCCAGTTGCATCTAATTTGCAGGAGAATCGAATGTCATGCCAGCCATCATTTGTCCGGTACATACCGATGCCAACCAATTCAGAAGGCTGTTTGAGTCTGATACTCTCTTCTGAAACCACACCGAGGAAAATTTTATCAGCGTCTTTGTCATATTTCTTAATGATGGGTAAGGCAAAAGGACGACAAATAAACTCTGCCACTTTTTTGGTATCTGACCAGTTTTCTACCATTGGTCGTGCAGATTTATCTGTAACTTGTTTATTAATCTGTTGTTGCAGGTATTTTTTTTGGTTTGGAGATAATTGTTGAGAGGGCACTTGTGCTTGTGCAAAGGCAGATAATAGTAGACTGATAATCCCCAAATAAGTTAAGTATCTTGAGTAAAACATAATGGTATACGCCTTGTTTGAGATTAAAAAATTATGGCATAAATTTTAGGGGTGCGCCATTAATATACTGCTATGGTATGCGTTTGGGATTACTTATCGATAAGATTAATGTTAACAGATATATCGATTAATCTTGTAATTACGGGCGTGGTTGTAAAATGTTAAGCAGAATTTAAATAATGTTTTTTGCATCGAATAAGTATGAGGTGTTCTTATTTTTTTTGAAAAAGAAAAGCATACCTCACCTTATTTTTAGTGAGGTATGTTATTTAAAAGATTTTATAAATAATTCAATATGTCAAATGACGATATATCAATAAAATTATCATTTGGATATTAAGTATATTGATTCATAAGGTTTAATTTTAATCTCATGATCTACCGTTGCCGGTGATGAGTAATTGCTCATCAATACCTGCCATTCTGTGCTTACAAGTGAAGTCTCTGGAGACCAGAGTTGAGTTTCATCGCTTAGGTTTGCAATAACCAGCAAGGTTTGATCCTGCCAACGACGCAGATAGCACCACAGTGAAGGGTGCTCTGGCAGCAAATCCAGGTAATCACCGTAGGTCAGAATGGGCTGTTGCTTTCTCAATTTAATCAAATTGTGGTAGCAATAGAAGACGGAATCTTCATCCTGTAATACGGTTTCAGCGTTGATCTCTGAGTAATTACTGCAAGGCGCAATCCACGGCGTTCCGGTGGTAAAACCCGCGTTTGCTGAATCATTCCACTGCATGGGGGTTCGGCTGTTATCACGGGATTTCTGCGCCAAAATTGCCAGTATATCCTCTGCTTGCATACCTTTCTCAATACGCTCTTGATACATATTCAGGCTTTCGATATCCCGATAATCCTCAATACGCGTAAAGTGAGAGTTTGTCATGCCCAGCTCTTCGCCCTGATAAATATAAGGCGTACCCTGCATACCATGCAGCACCATCGCCAGCATTTTAGCGGATGTTTTGTGGTGCTGGTGTTCATCCCCGAACCGGGAAACAATGCGCGGTTGATCATGGTTACACCAAAAAAGCGCATTCCAGGCTTTTTGGTGCATACCCTGCTGCCAGGTTGAGAAAATCTTTTTCAGTTCAACATAATCTGGTTTTGCCCGAGTCCATTTTTCTCCATTTGGGTAATCAACTTTTAGGTGGTGAAAATTAAACGTCATGGACAGCGTCGTTCCGTCCAGAGCAGCATAGCGTTGGCAGCTCTCAAGGCTGGTGGATGACATTTCACCAACGGTCATTAATCCCTTGGGCTGGAAAACATCACGGCTCATTTCTTGCAGAAACTCATGTATCCGTGGGCCATCGGTGTAGAATCGGCGGCCATCGCCGTGATCATCACTAGGATAATCTTGCTGTTTTGATACCAGGTTAATGACATCCAGACGCAAGCCATCAACGCCCCGATCAGCCCAGAATTCACAGATTTTCTTCAGCTCAGTGCGAACCGGTTCATGCTCCCAATTTAAATCGGCTTGTTCAACCGCAAACAGATGGAGGTAATATTGTTGGCTCTCTGTATGCCATTGCCACGCATGACCACCGAATTTGGATTTCCAGTTATTGGGCAGGGAACCTTCAGAACCATCCCGCCAGATATAGAACTGGCGGTAGGGGCTGTTAATATCCTGTGCCGCCTGGAACCACGGGTGTTGGGTTGAGGTGTGATTGAAAACCATATCCAAAATAATGCGAATGCCACGGCGATGGGCATTTTGCACCAAATTATCAAAGTCCTCCATCGAGCCATAATCAGGATTGATGGCACAGTAATCGGCGACGTCATAACCATTATCAACTTGTGGAGAGGGATAAATTGGCGTGATCCAAATGGCTTCAACGCCAAGTCGCTGTAGATAATCCAGCCGCTGGGTGATCCCGTTGATATCTCCTGTGCCACTACCGGTACTATCCTGAAAACTTTTGGGATAAATTTGGTAGATAACGCTATCCATCCACCAGAGTTTTTGTTCCGTCATAAATAGATACCTATAAAATTAATTGGCCTGTTTATTGGGTAAGATCAGCATTGGGTAAGGTCGCTTTGCGTTCATTTCTACGATAAGCCAGAACGGTCAGCAGGAATGGCACAATAATTGCGACGATCATAGCAAGCAGATAAACCATCCAGAACTGCGGCTTGATAGACAGAATTCCCGGTATTCCGCCAACGCCGATACCATTGGCGGTTACATGGTTAAGTCCACAAATCAGCCCGGCTATGGCCGCCCCAATCATCGCGCAGAACATGGGGTAACGGTATTTCAGGTTGATTCCATACATAGCGGGTTCGGTGACACCCAGATAGGCTGAAATCGCCGCAGGAACAGAAATTTCGCGCTCTTTTTGTTTCTTGCTTGCCCAGACAATGCCGACAACGGCAGAACCTTGAGCGATATTAGATAGCGCAATAATCGGCCAGATTGGGGTGCCTCCGGTGCTTTGGATCATTTGCAGATCGATTGCCAGGGTGGTTTGGTGTACACCGGTGATCACCAGCGGGGCGTAGAAGAAACCAAACAAGGCGGCTCCAATAGGCGCAAAACTACCCGTCATTAGACTTTTAACAACCCAGGCAACACCATCACCGATAGCACGTCCGGCAGGGCCTATCAAGGCATGGGCAAGGAGGACGGCCAGTATCAGAGAAGTCACAGGGACAATCACAAGATAGAGATAGTCTGGGACCCATTTTTTCAGCCGCGTTTCAATCCACCCCAACGTTAGGCCAGCTAATAGGGAAGGAATAACCTGTGCCTGATAACCGACTTTAGAAATGGTAAACCAGCCGAAATTCCAGACTTCGGGCGTTTGTTGCCCAAGCAGGTAAGCATTCATCAATTGTGGGGAAACCAGGGTAATGCCGAGAATAATCCCCAGAATGGGTGTTCCGCCCATCTTTCTGACGGCAGACCAACAGATACCCACAGGGAGGTAGAAGAATACCGCTTCACCAATTAGCCAGAGAAAATCATAAACACTCTGCCAGACAGGGTAGAGTTGCGCGAGCGATTTGCCTTCACTAAACGGGATATCGCCGATCAGGTTACGAAAACCGAGGATTAAACCGCCGCTGATCAGGGCTGGGAGTAATGGGAAGAAGATCTCAGCAAAATGTGAAATTGCATTTTCATACCATTTCATATTTTGGCGAGCTGCTTGCTTAACCTCTTCTTTATTAACGGATTGTTTCCCCGTGGTTTCAAGCAGAGCTTTGTAATAGACATCCACATTCGTCCCAATCACGACCTGAAATTGTCCGGCATTAGTGAAGCATCCCTTGACCATTGGCAACTCTTCAATGGCTTTGGCATCGGCATTTTCTGGTGTATTAAGAACGAATCTGAGGCGGGTGATACAATGACTGACGGAAGCGATATTTTCTTTACCACCAATCAAGGTAATAAGATTATCAATATCCTTTTGATTTATTTGTTTTTTCTTCATGCCTTTGCTCCTTGGTGTGGCAGGAGTTATAAATAATGGAGTTTTGCGATTAACAGAATGATTACGCTCGTGATGAGATAATGAATAGACTGAAATAATAGCAGGTTGATCCTAGACAGATTTTTGTATTTTGAATATGAAAAGATGTTTTGTTTGAGTTTTAGATCACATTTTAGGCCATTGATTTGAAATTAAAGGGTTTTTTATATTCGTGATGCTTATCATTATCGGATTTTTAGTTTTTTTGGTAATTAATAGATATGGGTTATGGGTTTATGTTATCGATTGGTAAAATAAAGCAAGATCCATACCCTATTGAGTCACAACTTGGAGGGATAATTTTAGTGCTATTTTTGACCAAAATGAATTAATAAAGGAAGGAATATTTTGATACGGCCATTCACCTGCGGCGTTTTCCATAATCCACTCATAGGTTCCAGCACCCATAATTGTGGCACCGATATTTTGATAAAACTCATCATAAGGAGTGGCATCATCACCTGGCGGACAATCATATAACCAACCTAATTCATGGTTTTTAGTAGCAATGTAACCATCCATTGTAGCGGCGACATAATAGATGAGTTTTGACATAGTATTTCCTCATTTTTGTACATAACGCTAGAAAATGACGATGCTTAATCAAATACACAATGATTATAATCGGGCGGCTACTTTAACAGGTGAGCAAAAAGGTTATTAGCCTTTTTGAGTGATTGATATTCAATAAACCAAACTATTTGTAGATTTCAGGCAATTTGATTTTGGCAAAAGTAATGATTTGAAATGTATACCAATCGCCTTTCAATGTGACTGTTTATATCTCCCCTCATAACGGGTAGATATAAACAGTCACATTGATTTGCAAGCTGCAACTTGAAAGACGAAAGGTATATTGTTGGTGGCCTATTTTTGCTCTTTCCACCACTGATACAGAGCTTCAATATCCGATGAGGTTATTAGCTTCATGGCTGCTTTAAGTTGTTCCAGTGACCAATTCCACCACTGCATTTCCAGCAGCAAGGCAATATGTTCATCAGAAAAACGTTTTCGGATCACTTTTGCCGGATTGCCGCCAACAATGGTATAAGGTTCGACATCTTTGGTCACCAGCGCACGCGTGCCAATGACGGCACCATCACCAATTTTTACGCCTGGCATAATGATTGCTTCTGCACCAATCCAGACGTCATTGCCGATAATGGTATCCCCCATAGGTTGGTAGCCGTCTTGTGCATCAGCAAAGGCGGGTTCTTCCGGCATGTAAAAAAACGGAAATGACGAAACCCAATTCAGACGATGCCCTTGGTTGCCCGCCATCATAAAGGCGACACCTGTACCAATGGAACAGAAGCTGCCGATGATGAGCTTATCGACATGGGTTAAATCAGGTGATAAGTAACGGGCGCATTCGTCAAATGAATGACCGTGATAGTAACCGGAATAGTAACTGAAACGGCCAACCTGAATATTGGGATTGGTGACCTGTTCCGCTAATGTTTTGCCCTTAAAGGGGCTATCGAAATAGTTTTTCATAGGGTATTGATTTAATTATATAACCCGCCAAAACGTTGGTAATACGCGGCGGTAGGTTGAGGTAATTGGCCAATAGTTGTTTCGCAATGTTCACTGACATAGTGTGTCGCAGCCAGGCCAAGGCGCTGATAAATATTGATACACAAATTACGGGCAATTTGCCCTTCCCATTGTACGGGCAGCAATGCATTCGGCAGCAGTGGATCGCGCAGGACGATGCGGCGATAAAAGTGGATTAGCAGCAGACACAACTGGAAACAGCGTTCTGGGGTCAGGTCAGCCTCATGGCAATCCCGTAGCAGTGTCATCAACGGACGGAAGGAAACAATAAATTCGTGATAATGCTGTGATATCTGCTCCAGTGACCAATTGAGAGAGACAAGTTCTTTCAGGCTCTGTTCCGAACGCGGGTAAGGATAATCAGCCCGGAAATAGATGACAGAATCGCTGGCGTTGAGTTCGCCCAACAGAGAGGGAATGTCTCTTTGGGAATGGCTTGGTGCAGCCATCAGGGTACTGTTAAATTGCGCGAATCCGAGCCAGCCCAGCGCTTTTTTCAGGCGGGTGCGCTCGTTTTTGTCTGTGCCTTCCAGCAACAGTAGATCCCACTTACCATCCCATTCTGGCTGCTCATAGAGGTAGATTTTATCCTCGGCATGACGAAATTGATGCATTCCCCGTTCGGCGATGCGGTAATAACTGCGTCGCCCGAGTTTTTCTACTGTGAGCCACCCCTCTTTTTGCAGCCTGAATACGGATGTTCTCACGAAACGGTCACTAAACCCCATCGGTTCCAGCAAGAGGCTCAAACTGCCAAGCCAGACTTCACCGCCACGGTGATTCAGGGCATCCCCATATAAGGAGATAATCAGCGATGTTCCGCTGACAGGCTGTGCATTGAGAGCGTGTTGGATAAAATCGTCAAGTTTATGTGCCATAGTTTCTGTGATCTGCTCAAAAGTGTGTCATAACTGTATCGATAAGCTCAAAGAAAACCCCTCGGAGCAACATACTGTTGGGAAAAATACCCTTAAAAAGGGTGCCACCGCCGTTTCATAGCATTTAACTTGCGGTGGCAAAAGGTTATTCGTGTGGCCGGTTGTCGATCACCCGTACCGCTTTGCCTTCTGAGCGTGGAATAGCACCACAGTTGACAATGCTGACATCGGTGCTGAGTCCTACCGTTGATTTTATATGTTGGCGCAACTGATGACAGAGGTTGCAACGTTGTTCATGGTTCAGCAGATCGGGTTCTTTCAGTTCAACTTTGACTGACAGGCAATCATAGTTACTTTCGCGGTTGACTTCCAACTGATAGTGGGGAGAAAGCGCCTTAAAGCACATGATCTGTTCTTCTATCTGTGATGGAAAGACGTTGATGCCACGAATAATCAGCATGTCATCGGAACGTCCGGTGATCCTGTCCATGCGCCGCATATTACGCGCCGTACCGGGCAATAAGCGTGTCAGGTCGCGGGTGCGATAGCGGATCACGGGCATGGCTTCTTTGCTTAAGGTAGTGAGAAGGAGTTCTCCGGTTTCGCCATCTGCCAGGTTATTCAGGTTGTCAGGATCAATGACTTCCGGGTAGAAATGATCTTCCCAGATGGTAGAGCCGTCGGCGTATTCCAGTGATTCCATAGCAACGCCTGGACCCATCACTTCGGACAGGCCATAGATGTCCAGAGCTTTGATACCCATACGTGTTTCAATTTCAGTACGTAAGGTGGTTGTCCACGGTTCTGCGCCAAAAATACCAACACGTAAGGAGCATGTGCTGGCATCCCCACCCATTTGGCGCTCCAGCTCATCCAGTAAAGTCAGGCAGTAAGAAGGCGTCATCATAATGATGTCAGGCTTGAAATCCACAATCAGTTGCGCTTGTCTGGTGGTGTTACCGCCAGATACCGGAATGACGGTTGCTCCCAGTCGTTCGGCGCCATAGTGCGCGCCCAATCCTCCGGTGAACAGGCCGTAACCGTAGGCGACGTGAACTTTGTCTTTGGCACTTGCACCGGCAAATCGCAGGCTGCGGGCGACCAGCTCTGACCAATTATCGATGTCCTGTTGGGTATAACCCACCACGGTTGGGCGTCCCGTTGTGCCGGATGAAGCATGAATGCGAACTATTTGCGCCATCGGGACGGCGAAGGCATCAAAAGGGTAGTGTTCCCGCAGATCTTGCTTAGTGGTGTAAGGAAATTGGGCGATATCACTAAGTTGCTTGAAATCACTCGGATGAATACCGGTTGCATCAAATTTGCGGCGGTACATGGGAACGTTGTTATAGGCGTGGTTGAGGGTCCATTTTAACTGGTTAAATTGCCATGCCTGAATCTCATCACGTGAAGCAAATTCAATAGGATCCAGCGGATTCTTCAGGTTTTTTACGTTGTTGCTCATTGTTTCCTGTCCTTTTGTTGATTTGTTTGTAACAGGTTGTTTTTTTATGGTTATTTACTTGAATGTAGTTATGTGCACGTCGTGATACGCAGGTGTTGGTTAAGTCAGATAAATAGCGGCTATGCAATACGTTCAATAATCATGGCGATGCCTTGCCCGACGCCAATGCACATGGTGCATAAGGCGTAACGTCCGGCCCGTCGCTCCAGTTCAAGGGCAGCTGTCAGCGCAAGGCGGGCACCGCTCATCCCCAGAGGATGCCCCAGTGCAATTGCCCCGCCATTTGGGTTGATGTGTTCTGCGTCATCCGGTAATCCCAGTTGGCGTATCACCGCCAGTGCTTGTGCAGCGAAAGCCTCATTCAGTTCAATAACATCCATTTGATTCAGGGTTAAGCCGGTGAGTTCCAGTACCTTGCGAGTCGCAGACAGTGGCCCGATCCCCATGATGCGTGGCTCCACACCACATGTTGCCGTTGCGACGATGCGTGCCCGTGGTGTCAGCCCCCGGCACAAGGCTGCTGTTTCTGAGGCGATGATCACAGCAGCCGCACCATCGTTGACACCGGAAGCGTTACCGGCGGTGATGGTGCCGTCTGCACGGAATGGGGTTTTGAGCCGTTGTAATTGTTCGAGCGTCGTTTCTGGTCGTGGATGTTCATCCTGTGAAATAACCGTAGCTACGCCTTTTTTATTGGTGGGAGGCAGAGTCACAGGGATGATTTCCTCGGCCAGTACGCCCCGTTGTTGCGCTCTGGCGACACGTTGCTGGCTGCGTAGGGCGAAGGCATCCTGATCATCGCGGCTAATGAGAAACTGGGCGGCGATATTTTCTGCCGTTTCTGGCATGGAGTCTGTGCCGAATTGCTGTTGCATCAGGGGGTTAATAAAGCGCCAGCCCAGAGTGGTATCAAAGATCTCCGCCTGCCGGCTGAAAGCACTGTCTGCTTTGCCCACCACGAAAGGGGCACGGGTCATCGATTCAACGCCCCCCGCCAATATCAATTGGGCGTCGCCGGATTTAATACTGCGAGCGGCGAAGGCCAACGCATCAAGGCCTGAGCCACATAACCGATTGACTGTTGTACCAGAAACCGAATTTGGCAATCCCGCTAACAATAGCGCCATACGTGCGACGTTGCGATTATCTTCTCCTGCCTGATTGGCACAGCCGAGGATCACATCATCGATTTGTTGCCAATCCAATGCCGGATAACGCGTCATCAATGCCCGTAGCGGCAGGGCAGCCAGATCATCAGCCCGCAGGCCGGATAGCGCACCCCCATAACGGCCGATAGGTGTGCGGATACCATCACAGATAAATGCATGGTTCATGATTACTCTCCCTGACGGTTTGGCTGGTTTTTTTTCAGCGTATTGTCCGAAATAGGGGGACTGAGGCGATGGGAGTAACCACGGAAAAAAGCCACAACTTTACCGTTTTGGTTGATGATCTCCACGTCGTACAGGCCTGTATTTTTACCTTGATGCCGGACGGAAGCGGTGGCGGTCAGTTGATCACCCACTAATGCCGGACGGATAAAATCAATGCTGCCTCTGGAAGCGACCGCAGCCAGCCCTTCACTGTTACAGGCATAGGCGAAAGCCGTATCCGCCAGACTGAACAGAATGCCACCGTGACAACGATGATGACCGTTGAGCATGTGAGGCACGATCTTCATACTGAGTCGGGCGAACCCGATATCGATATGTTCAATCTGTATTCCCATATTTTGGGCGCAGATATCTTGGGCATAAAGGGTTTCAATGTGATGGCGAGCCGCGTCAGCGTTATTTTGCATGGTCATCCCCTTTCTTGTGTTTTTGAGCCTGTTGGCAGGGGAGTTGGGTATGCCCTGCCGCGAGTTGGCGCAGTAAGGGGGCTGGGCGGTAACGGGGTTCCCCATAAAACTTCTGCAAGTTTTCCAGCGTACTGAGAATATGTTTCCAACCCAACTGCTTACCCCATGTCAGCGGGCCGATGGGGTAATTCACACCGTAGCGCATCGCCAGATCGATATCTTCAGCGTTGGCGATACCTTTATTAATGGCATCCAGTGCCTCGTTGCACAGCATAGCAACGGTACGCATGGTTAGCAGGGCGGGATAATCCGGCAGGAGAATGACCTGTTTACCGAGGGATTGCAGAAAACCGATCACCTTTGCGGTTTGCTGAGGCGTATTCTGGCAGGCGGCACTGAGTGTCATGACAGAAGCCGATTGGTGATTGGCGGAAAGGTCAAATTGCACCACGGGTGCCCTGACTTCGTCGGCAATCTGGGCGCAGGTTCTCCCTTTGGTCAGAATCAAGAGAATGTTATCAATCTGCAAGGTCGGGGAGTGGAATCGGTCATTTTTGCTTTCTTCGAAGATGATTCCATATTGCTGTAACTTAGGGTGTTGTAACAGGGCAACAAAGTGTGGCAATGCCGCCCAATTTCCTGTCGCCTTGATCCGCACTGGCTGTTTTTGTGCTTTGGTGTGTTTCGGTTCTAGTTTGGGTTGCGGCTGGGTCTCTTTTTTTCCGCCGCTTCCTGTTATGTCATAGGCGTAAAAACCACGACCGCGTTTACGCCCAAGATGATTGGCATCCACCAGCTCTTTTTGTCGCAGTGAAGGCTGGAAGCGGGGATCACAGTGGAAAGCCTGAAACAGGGATTCAGTCACGGCGTAATTAATATCATGGCCGATCAAATCCATCAGTTGTAATGGTCCCATAGCGAACCCGCCCGATTCTTTGAGAACGGCATCCAGTGTAGCGGGAGTCGCAATCTGCTCTTCCAGTGCACGCAGGGTTTCAGCATAGAATGGGCGGGCGATGCGATTGACGATAAACCCCGGCGTAGAACGGCAAATTACCGGTTGTTTTTTCCAGCCAGTTACGAAGTTTTTGAGTGTTGCCACGGTTTGGGGGGAAGTTTCCAGACCCTGCACGATTTCCACCAGCTTCATTAGGGGGGCTGGGTTGAAAAAATGTAGCCCTGCCATGCGCTGTGGCGCAGACAGGACACGGGCAATGGCGGTAATCGACAATGATGAAGTATTGCTGGTAAACAGGGTTTGGTGTGAACAAATGGATTCCAGTTGCTGGAAGAGATCCTGTTTAGCTGCCAGTTGTTCGATAATGGCTTCAATCACCAGCCCACACGGTGTCAACGCTTGTAACGAATTCGCCTGAGTGATGCGTTGTAACAGGGTTTCTGTTGCGCTGGCTTCGGCTTTGCCTGCTGCGACACGTTGATGCAGGCGGGTGCGTAAACTATCCAGCGCCTGACTGACCGCTTCGCCGTTGCTGTCAAACAGCAGGACGGAATGTCCTGCCTGCGCCGCAACCTGGGCAATGCCGATGCCCATTGTTCCCGCACCGATAACGGCTATGGGACCGTGGAGGTGAGGCGTGGTCATGATCATTTCCCCTTGAACATTGGCTGGCGTTTTTCAATGAATGCATTAACGCCTTCACGGAAATCTTCGCTATGCCCGCACCGGCGTTGTAAATCTCGTTCGAGAGCAAGCTGTTGCTCCAGCGTATTGGTTGCGGCGGCATAGGTGGCTTGCTTGATGCAGCTAAGGGCTAGGGTAGGTTGGGTAGCAAGGTATCGGGCGAGTTTTTGGGTTGTATCTTCCAACTCTTCTGGCTCAACAACTTGCCAGATCATTCCCCAATCCAGGGCTTGTTCGGCGCTGATTTTGTCGCCCAACAGCGCCATCCCCATCGCCCGCGCGTGCCCAATCTTATTAGGCAGGAAGTAGCTACCGCCAGAATCAGGTGTCAGGCCAATACGGCAGAAAGCCTGAATAAAACTGGCGGTACGAGAAGCGATAACGATGTCACAGGCCAGGGCAAGGGAGACACCAGCCCCCGCCGCGACGCCGTTGACGGCGCAGATAATGGGCTTAGGCAGAGAAGTCATACGCCGGATTAGCGGGTTGTAGTAGCGTTCAACCGATAGGCCGAGATCAGGAATACCGCCATCAGAGATAACGACATTGCGATCATTTAAATCTTGTCCGGCACAGAAGCCGCGTCCGGCTCCGGTGAGCCGGACACAGCGTACGGACTCATCCTGTTCAGCAATATCCATTGCCTGACTTAATTGTTGGTGCAGCTCCTCGTTAAAACTATTGAGGCATTCTGGACGGTTGAGAGTAATGCTAAGGACACCTGCTTGTATATCAGTCAGTACCGTTGACATGTTTTCCATCTGTCAGAACCCTTTAAATGTTGGTTTACGTTTTTCCAGAAAGGCGGAGATGCCTTCCTGACGATCGGTTGTGCCAGCCAACGTAACAAAATGCTGGCGTTCGGCGAGTAGCCCTTGTGACAGGCTGGTTTCTTGGGCGGACTTGAGGGCTGCTTTGGCTGCCCGCAAGGCCAGAGGGGAAAATTCGCTGATGCGTTGCGCGATCTGCTCTGCACGTTCTCGTGTCAGGGCATCAGGGCACACTTCGCTGACCAGCCCCGCGCTCAGGGCGCGATGGGCATCGATAGCTTCGCCGGTCAAGACCATCTGGTAAGCCAATGCTTTGCCGACGCTGCGGATGAGCCGTTGTGTTCCTCCCGCCCCCGGCATCAGCCCCAATGTGATTTCTGGCAGGCCAAAACGGGCGCTTTCTCCGCAAATCACCAAATCACAAGCCAATGCCAGTTCGCAGCCAGCGCCAAGTGCGTAGCCATTGACGGCAGCGATCAGGGGCTTGCTGATATTATTTAAACGTTGCCAAAGTTGTGGACGGCGATCCGTCATGGCTGTAGCAACGTTTTGTTGTTGTAGTTCTCTCAGATCGGCACCTGCCGCGAAACAGCGCCCGGCTCCCGTCATAACAATGGCACCTGTACCGTTATCTGCCTCCGCAAGTTCCAATTGCTGCACGAGCTGTTCCAGACAATCATTACTGAGGGCATTGCGCACTTCTGGTCGGTTTAGGGTCAATGTGCGCACCCTTTGCTGCTGGTGGCATAAAATCCATTCCTGACTCATGGTGGCTCCTCAGACATCAAAATCGACAACGACATCATCGCCTTTCGGCCATGACTGGCAGCTCAAGATATAACCGGCAGCCAATTGATCGGGTTCAAGGCTGTAGTTCACCCTCATATCTACTTCGCCGGCTTTAAGCTGGCATTTGCAGGTAGCGCATACTCCGCCTTTGCAGGCGTAGGGCAAGTCTGCGCCCTGGCGTAATGCGGCATCGAGGATGCTGTCATCTTCGGCGTTCATGGCAATGTTGAGGATGCGGCCATCCAGATGGATCTCAACACGGGTTTCACTGCGTTCTGCCAGATTGGCAGGGCGGGAATTTACCGTGGCTTGTCCGGTATTGAAACGTTCACTATGGATACATTTAGCCAGTATTCCCGCCTGCTCCAGCGCAGAATGGGCATCATCCAACATGGCTTCCGGCCCGCAGAGAAAAGCATGGTCAAATTGGGTAAAATTGAGCAGGGTTTTGCCGATGTGGTTTAGGTGCTCAGTATCAATACGTCCGTTAAACAATGGGCTATCAGTGGGTTCCTGACTGAATAAGTACAGCACCTGAAAACGGCTCAGGTAGCCATTTTTGAGATCGACCAGCGCTTCTTTGAACATGGCAGAGCGACTGGTGCGATTGCCATAAATAAGTGTAAAAGTGCTATTAGGCTCTAATGCCAGCGTACTTTTGATGATCGATAAAATGGGCGTGATACCCGACCCTGCGGCAATAGCCAGATAATGCCCCAGCTGGCCTGTATTGGGGTGATGGCCAAAATTGCCCTGTGGCTGCATGACTTCCAGCTCATCCCCGACTTTTAATTGTTGGTTGATGAAGGTCGAAAAACGGCCCTGGTGAATGGCTTTGACACCAATTTGTAATACATCATCCAACGGTGAGCTACAGATAGAGTAGCAGCGGCGTAGTTCTTCATGATTCACTTTTGCCTTGAGTGTCAGGTGTTGGCCGGGGTGATAGCAGAACTGTTTTTTCAGTTCAGCGGGAATATGCAGGGTGACGACCACTGCATCCGGCGTTTCCCGTTCGATGGCAGCAATGCTTAAGCGATGAAAGCCATGTGAGCGTGTTTGATGCAAAGTGGACATCTTATGTTCCTCTTTAAGTGCACCTCGTTAAATGCATTTGAAATAATCAAAGGGTTCCAGACAATCCCGACAGCGATAGAGGGCTTTGCAGGCCGTGGAACCGAATTCGCTGATTGTTTCTGTTTTATGACTGCCACAGTACGGGCAGGTAATGGGGACCATATCCGCTGTTTTTTCGCAAGCCAATCCCTGCGGAGGGGCAATACCGGCTGCTCGCAAGCGTTGTTTGGCATCTGTATTTATCCAGTCGGTCGTCCACGCAGGGTGCAGGCTTACTTCGATATCCACCGGCGCAAAGCCTGCTTGTGTCAGTGTTTCCTGAATGATTCCGATCAGGTACTCCGTTGCAGGACAGCCGGAATAGGTTGGGGTAAATGTCACCCGCCAGCCGTTTTGTAACGGCGTAACGACCCGTATCATGCCAAGATCAGTAATGGAGAGCGCGGGCAGTTCTGGATCGGCAATTTGGTGCAGACACTGCCAGATTTGATGAATTTCCGGCGGTTGTATCTCTGCATGGAAGCGAGGGTTACATTGCTGTTCCATGATCTTCTCCTATACCAATCCGTATTGTCACCAGTTGCAGTTGGGGTAGGTGCGTTGCAGGTATTGCATTTCTGCCAACATGTATCCCAAATGCTCTGTATGCAGCCCTTGTTTTCCGCCATGTCGATAAGGCACCTCTTGTGGCATTGCTAGCGTGGCTTCGGTGAACGTTTCGTTGATGATGTGCAGCCACGGTTCATGCAGGGTGCGGGGATCAATGGCAATGCCTTCTTCTGCCAGTTGCTGTTCTATTTCGTCACAATGGAACAGTTCGCCGGTAAAGCGCCACAGTTGATTGATCGACTGCTGAATTTTTTCGTGGCTCAGTGCTGTTCCATCCCCTAATCTGATCATCCAGCCTCGGCTAAAGCGCAGGTGATATTCCACTTCCTTCAACGACTTGGCACTAATGGCCGCCAACTGAGGATCACGACTTTGCCCCAGCGCCTGATGCAGCAAAACATGATAGGCATCAATAAAAAATTGGCGTACCAAGGTGTCATTAAAGCCACCATTGGGTTGTTCTACCAGCAACAGATTGCAGAATTCGCGCTCATGACGCGAAAATGCCAGATGATCTTCATCCAGCCCTGTTCCTGCAAGGGTAGCGGCATAACTAAGGAAATGGCGTGCTTGCCCCAACAGGTCGAGTCCGATGTTGGACAGAGCGAGGTCAATTTCCAGTTCGGGTGCATGTCCACACCATGCGCACAAGCGCTGTGCCAGAATCAGTGGGGTATCTCCCTGACGAAGGACATAGTTGAACAGGGCGTGGTTTAACAGGGAATGGCGGGGAGATGAAACGCTATGTGTATGCATATTCTCGTCCCCTACATATTTTTGATGCCATCAGGAATGGCGTAGAACGTGGGATGACGGTAAATTTTGTCCTCCGATGGCTCGAAAAAAGCACCACGATCTTCCGGTTGTGAGGCCACCAGATAAATGGATTTCACTACCCAGATGGAGCAGCCTTCGTTGCGCCGGGTGTAGGCATCGCGTGCGTTCTCCAGTGCCATTTGATCATCTGCCGCGTGGAGGCTGCCGACGTGACGGTGCGCCAATCCCTGTTTACTGCGGACAAAGACTTCATACAGTGGCCAATCGGTATCGTTCATCAGATTTACTCCCTTCAAGGTGGTTCAGTAACGAGAGGTACTAAGCGACACGATTTTTGGTGTCTCTTTTCTCGGCGTGAACCGCCGCCGCTTCCCGTACCCAACTTCCGTTTTTCCAGGCCCGGCGTTTGGCTGCCAGCCGTTCGTGGTTGCATATCCCTTGTCCTTTCAGCACCTGATAAAATTCATCCCAATTGATTTCACCAAAACGGTAATGTTCTGTTGCTTCATCCCAAGCTAATTCAGGATCGGGCGCTGTCATACCCAGGGTTTCCAACTGGGGTACGGTGTTGTCGATGAATTTTTGCCGCAGTTCATCATTACTGAATCGCTTGATTTTCCATGCCATGCTCTGGGCGCTGTTGGGGGAATCACTGTCATTGGGACCAAACATCATCAATGTCGGCCACCAGAAGCGGTTGATAGAATCTTGTAACATGGCACGTTGGGCTTCGCTGCCATTCGCCAGCACGGTTACCGCTTCATACCCCTGCCGCTGGTGGAAACTTTCCTCCTTGCAGATTTTTACCATCGCACGGGCATAGGGACCGTAAGAGGCACGGCACAAGGCAACCTGATTGACAATTGCCGCACCATCCACCAGCCAGCCAATCACACCAACATCAGCCCAACTGAGGGTGGGATAGTTAAAGATTGAAGAATATTTCATCTTGCCATCCAACAACTTTTGGTAGATATCCTGACGGGAACAGCCCAATGTTTCAGCGGCGCTGTAGAGATACAGCCCGTGCCCGGCTTCATCCTGGACTTTCGCCAGCAATATGGTCTTGCGACGCAGGGTCGGGGCACGGGTGATCCAATTGGCTTCCGGTAACATGCCGACGACTTCCGAGTGTGCGTGTTGGCCGATTTGGCGTATCAGGGTTTGGCGATAGGCTTCGGGCATCCAATCTTTAGCCTCGATCGAGAGATCGGCCGCTATTTTTGCCTCAAAGCTCGCCTGACGCGGATCTGTTGTCATGTGCGACTCCATTATGATTCTTATTTTATGAGATAAGATATAAAAATGAATCACTTTACATAACTGCAAATCTACAAACTGATAACAAAAATAGCAAACACAAAAATTGTGTATTTGTTGTCCATATCACAATATTAAATTTTATTCGTTATAAAACAATTGATTAGTTGTTTTTATTTAGCGATGGGATAAATATTAACAAGTGATCAGGTGAAAATGTTTGTTTTTTGTTAATTTTATGGGTGGTTTTGTCAATCATATATGTGATACATAAATGGCCTTTCATTACTTAATGATTGTTTCATGGGTTAAATCGGTGGAGAAAAAAATGCAACAGTTAACGAGTTACATTTGTGGTGCCTGGGTTTATGGGCACGGTGATCCCAGAACTATTTATCATGCAGTCAGCGGCGAAGCTTTGTATCAGGTCTCTTCAGAAGGTTTGTCCTTGGCAGAAAGTTTAGGCTACGCCCGTGAAAAAGGCGGAAAGGTGCTGGCTGCGATGACGTTCCAGCAACGTGCGCAGATGATGAAGGCGGTTGCAAAACATTTGCTCGCCAACAAAGAAGCCCTGTATGCCATTTCCACAGAAACAGGCGCAACCCGTGCGGATAGCTGGGTGGATATTGAGGGGGGCGTAGCAACCCTGTTCTCCTATGCCGGGTTAGCCGGGCGTGAATTGCCGGATGATACCCTGTGGCCGGAAGATGAGATGATCCCGCTGTCTAAACAGTCTCAGTTTGTGGCACGCCATGTGCTGACTTCCCGTCCCGGTGTTGCACTGCATATCAATGCGTTTAACTTTCCGTGTTGGGGGATGCTGGAAAAACTGGCACCGACGTGGATGGCAGGCATGCCAGCGATTATCAAGCCTGCCACGGCATCCGCCCAACTGACACAGGCGATGGTGAGCATGATCATCGATAGCGGTCTGGTGCCGGAAGGGGCGTTGCAATTGATCTGCGGTGGCCTTGGCGATCTGTTTGATCATCTCGATTATCAGGATGCTGTGACGTTTACCGGTTCGGCTAAAACGGGGCAAAAATTGCGGGTCCATCCTCGGCTGATAGAAAAATCCATTCCTTTTACGATGGAAGCGGATTCGCTTAACTGCTGCATTTTAGGCGCGGATGTGACACCTGACATGCCAGAATTTGGCGTTTTCATCAAGGAAGTCGTTCGTGAAATGACGGTAAAAGCCGGCCAGAAATGTACGGCTATCCGGCGCGTTATTGTCCCTGCCGGCCAAATGGAAGCGGTCAAACAAGCGCTACTTAAGCGGCTGTCTGGCGTGGCTGTCGGTGATCCCACTTTGCCGGAAATGCGCATGGGGGCGTTGATTAATCGGGAACAGCGTGATGAGGTGCAGGCGAAAGTCAACGAATTGCGCAATAGTGGTTGCGAGGTTTTATGTGGTGGTTCACTGGATAAATGGGTGCTGACAGGTAATAGCAACCGTAATGGTGCCTTCTACCCGCCGACATTGCTCTACTGTGCAGATCCAATGACCAATCAGGTGGTACACAGCACGGAAGCCTTTGGGCCGGTGGCCACGTTAATGACATATCAGGATATCGGGCAGGCGATTGCATTGGCGATGATGGGACAGGGGAGTTTGGCTGGTTCACTGGTGACGGCAGATGAACAGATTGCCGTACAGGTGATCCGGGCGACAGCGTGTGCCCATGGTCGGATGCTGGTGCTGGATGAAGCGGCGTCTGCGGAGTCCACGGGACACGGCTCCCCGCTGCCCATGCTGGTACATGGTGGGCCAGGGCGTGCCGGTGGCGGAGAAGAGTTGGGTGGCTTGCGTGCTGTGAAACACTATATGCAGCGCACCGCGATCCAAAGCAGCCCCAGTATGCTGGCCGCGATTGGCCGTGAGTGGGTTCGTGGCGCGAAAGTGAAGGAAGAACCGATTCATCCATTCCGCAAGTACTTTGAACAAATTGAAATGGGTGAAAGTTTGCTGACGGCTCGCCGGACGGTGACGGAAGCGGATATCGTGAATTTCGCCTGCCTGAGTGGCGATCATTTTTACGCCCACGTGGATAAAATCGGCGCGGCTGAATCCTTGTTTGGCGAGCGTGTGGCACATGGTTATTTTATCGTATCGGCGGCGGCGGGCTTGTTCGTTGATGGTGCGGTAGGGCCGGTACTTGCCAACTATGGTATGGAAAACCTGCGCTTCATTGAGCCGGTCAAGATTGGCGATACCATTCAGGTTCGTTTGACCTGCAAGAAGAAGATTAAGAAAGTCCAGAAGACGCCAGAAGATAAACCACATGGGGTGGTGGTGTGGGATGTTCAGGTGCTGAATCAGGAGCAACAGCCGGTGGCGCTTTATAGCATTCTGACTTTAGTGGAACGGCAGCAAGGGGATTTTGCGGCTTAGGAGATGCGTTGTTGAGTCAAGGGAACAGAAGAGCCTGAGGGTATTTGCCAAAGGCAAGGGCAGCGGTAATTCTCAGGCCGTTTATTTCAACTGACAGCTTTCCCGTAAAATGCGCATAACGGTATCTGCGCCGCTACGGTTGGGATTGATGCGGATCATGCGCTGTTCCAGGGTGGGATCTGCCTGACGGAAGGTGCCGGAAATACGGTAAAACAGGGGCGGAATTTCAAACTTTGACTCTGCACCTACCGGATAAGGGAGTGCACCGAGTGTATGGGCTGTGGCGAGTACGCTTTCTGCAATGGGATCGTGAAATTCCACTAATAATACTTTTGATTGTGCATTGGCGAGAAAGGCGTGTTTTACCTGTGGTAACTCCCCTTGGTTCAGACGGGTCACCAGTTCGTTATTCACTTCTGCTTGCACTGCGTGCATCACTGGCGCGAATACCATACCGCGCAACGCTTCCATAGCCTGATAACCTTGTATCTGGCAGCCACCGGAGTACATGCTGTGGCGTAGATTATCAATAATTGCCTGT
The DNA here is from genome assembly GCF_040081915.1 of Xenorhabdus sp. SGI240. Classification (NCBI taxonomy): domain Bacteria; kingdom Pseudomonadati; phylum Pseudomonadota; class Gammaproteobacteria; order Enterobacterales; family Morganellaceae; genus Xenorhabdus; species Xenorhabdus sp. SGI240. The sequence continues at coordinate 133,405 of NZ_JBEBMB010000044.1, read as the reverse complement.
TTTCCTACAATTAACCCAACGCCTTGTGGTCCCAATAATTTGAAGCAAGAGAATGTGGAAAGGGTTGCGCCATATTGACAACCGATATGAGCCACTTTCATCGCCGCGTAGTTATCATCGACTAATGAAGGAATGTCATATTGATTCAGGGTGCGGATAACCTCTTGCAGGGAATAACGGTCAGACATTTTCTGGCGTGTATGTTGGACAAGACTGGCTGCGGGTTGGTATTGCTCAATGGCGGCCACAATTTGCTTTGTGTGGTTGAAATCTGCCTGAACGACACGAAGCCCCATTTGTTCAATTGATGCCTGGGTTGTGGGATAAATCGGTGCATTATGCACAAGTAACGTTGAATTCGGGCTGACCAAAGCGGCCAGCCCAGCGCGTAATGCGCCTGTTCCTGCTCCATTGACAAAAGCGGCGGTTTCAGCACCAAAAAACGCCGCAATCACCGTTTCAATGCGTCGGGTCATCCGTGGTTGGTGAAGATCTGGGACCAAGCCCAGATCACCTTGCGAAAGAAAATCAGCACCAGGAAAGTGGCGACAGATAATATCAACCAGCCTGAATTGTTGCTGTTGCGCTTGCGCCATCGTCATGCTTTGCAATGGAGCGGTTTTCAATGGATCGGTTTGCATTTTCTTATTTTATTCCCAGCAGAAAGAGCACGTTTGCCAGAATACCCACCATGATTGTTGCGATTGGGCCGATAGCCATTTCCACTAAAGGACGTTTGGATGTACGGTTAAGCAGGTAGATACCCGCCACGATCATAAAGCCCATACCCGGCAGAATGGCGTTGGAAGCAATCATGGCACCCACCAGCAAGGCAACTTCGAGCATTTTGGTGATTGCGGTACGAATATGTCCGCTGCACGCTTTCACGCCAGGGTATTTATCCAACCAGATAGCGATTTTTGCCAGTAGCTGGATTTCAATAAACATGGTGATACCGCCTGCGATAAAGGCAATCCACGGGTTGTTAGTGGCTAACCCTGCCACAAACACAAATTTCATGCCATTTGGGCTATAAACGCCGGTGGCAATAGCTGTCGTGCCCACTAACGGGATAAAGCTAATGGCACGTGCCAGTGCTACCAGTAGTGCATTGGTCTGCTCACCTTGTGCCATGAGTTGCAGGGAAACAGGCCCTTCCGCCAGCAGGCTAAAAGACATGGTGGCTGCACTGGCGGTCAGGCCACCGCACAGGATTAACAGCCATTTGTTTTTTTGGATACGCGCTATGCGGGTTGAAAACAGGCCGACTAAGACCTCGTTGGTGCCTTTTTGCTCCGCTGTCTGCGTTGGGCGCTCACGCATTGCAAAGTAGAACATGGCAATCATCGACAGCAATAATGCAGCACCGTTAGGGTCAATGCTGACGGGTTTTTCGATCATCCCCCCAAAGCTCAATGGGCCAATGGCCTTGGTTGCCAGATAGCCGATCAGTGCGGTGAACATGACTAAAAGCCCTTTGCGATAGCCATATTGATAGCCGACGACCATCGCAGGAAACAGGGCAAAACAGGCCACAATCGGATCGCCCACTTTTTTGAGGTCATCGGTGAAATTGACGGGCAGCATGGCAAACAGTTCCACCACCGAACGCAGACCAGCCAGCAACGCGATGGCATATAAGGCACCAATGATGCCTGAGGTGATAAAACCTCTCCGGCTGTTGGCACACCAAATCCCGATCATGTCTGTACCGAGTAACAGGCTGTGAACCAAAACAATGGGGGCAGTGAGTGAAAAGGGAATGCCGAAACCGACAACCAAACCGATGCTCAGGGCGAAACTGGTTGCGGCAAGCGTTTTGCGGCTCATGCGACCTTCAAGGTATTCCGGCAAAAGTGGCCGCAGGCCATCGTGGAATACGGCGATACCCCGGTTTGCCATCATCGCGGCAATGGCACCAATGGTTGCCAATAACCCGGCTTTAAAAGGGTCGACTTCCATCAATCTCAGCAGGAAATCATGGAAATGTTGCATGATTGCCTCCTTATAGTGAGATGATGGTATTGATGATCACAGGAAGGACGATATCAATATCCTGGCCGGTAAAACCAAATGCTTTCTTGCCTGCTTTCACATGGGCGATGATCTCGTCATTAGACAGGATTTTTCCCGGCATTCCGATGGTGGCACATTGGTTTAGTCCAATAAGAGCAATTGCCATTGCCAGCGCACCTCCTCCACCCGTATTGCACGCGCCAAAATAGTAATCCGCTTCGCCATTTTTAATTGCCATCGCCGCATCAATATCATTCATGATGGTAATGGCGGTGGCTTTATCGCCTGCTAATTGACGAATACCTTCGGCTATTGCCTGTTTCTCTATTTGTCCACCAACGACAAATTTCATGTTGTTATCCCTCTCTTTTGTATCTTCATATCGGATTGCTTTTTGAAAAAGCCAGGTTTTTAGAATTAACATTCTGTTTTATAGATTTATTTAATCTTACCTTGGAAAAATTGTGCAGGGTTATCACGCAGCATTTGGTCTATCTGTTTTTGGCAAAAACCCGCTTCCAGTAACATGGGAACGAATACGGTTAGCAAGTAATCGAAGCCATTGCCCCCATTGTTTTTCAAATGAGATCGACGCGTGATATCTTGGGAAAGCATGACCCGATCAAGCAACCCACGCTTGGCAACCTCTTGCAACAGGGTTATGCGTCGGCTGTCGGGGTAGTAATTGTTCTTGCCGATTGTATCGAATTGTACCCATGCTCCGGCTTCTAGCAGCGGAATAATGGTGTCCAGGTTATCTCTCAGATCACAATGACCGATAGCCACATATTCAGGAGAAACACCAGACTTCTTTAGCAGCGCCAACTGCTCACGTCCCATTGTGCTTAATGTCGTGTGGGTGGAAATGGGACAGCCTGTAGCCTGGTGTGCCAATGCCGCAGCAGTGAACACCTTTTGCTCATCTTTCGTAATTTGATCGAGACTAGAACCAATTTCTGCAATGACCCCTGCTTTCAATGCGGTGCCATCAATGCCAATTTCAATTTCAGCGATCATGTCATCGGCGATAGCCTGTACACTTAACTCTCTGAAATGAGCCGGGAAGAATGATTGTTTATAGTAGCCCGTCGAGGCAATGATATTGATACGGGTATCACGCATCAGATCCAACAGAAAAGCGGCGTTGCGCCCCATGTAACGATTGGTCATCTCCACGATGTTTCTTACCCCAAGGATGTAGAGGTAACGAAGTTCTCCTACGATCAGATCGTATTGATCCAATCGACAATCCAGATTTCCTTTCACATCAGAGAGATCGATATGCAAGTGTTCATGTACATAGGTGTAGCCTGAAACATCAATCAAGTTATTTGCCTTTATTGCCAAACGGCCGGATCATGCGGTAATTCCGTTATAGCGAAAATAATATTATTTAATGATGGAATGATCTTATTTGTAATACCTTTGTCGGGGGATTAGTCACAATAACCACTATTTTTCCAATTGCCTTGACTGTCATAAATACCTTCAAGTTTTGGAGAGCCAGACTGAATACCTGAGACAAGGGCAACATCGCTGCGCGTTATGAAAATCTGAGGGCGAAAACACATGATCACTGGGCTACCAATAGGATGAATGCCTGCTAATGGGAGGTGGTAGTCAATGCAGGGTTCACCCAGACGCAGTATGCGTACTTTTTTAGCCAGGGTAATGCCTGGAGGGATGGTGCGTTCAGGGAGAACCAATGCATGTTTCATCTGCCCGCGTTTATAATAGCCGCCACCATAGCAGTAACTATGGCCACTGTGGTGATGGGAAATTTCTGTGAGATAGACCATTGCAATATGTTCCGGTTCTCGGCCACAGAAGTTAGCGGGAATGGTTCCGGTCAGGGCATGGCCCGGCTCCAGGTGGGTAGCCCCGTATTTGGCCAGTAAGGGTATGGTGTTGCAGCTTGAGGCCGCCGGAGCATTAATTTGCGCAAGTTTGATGCCGAGTTGTTCCAGTCGGTTTCGTGCACGAATGAGGGTGAGCAAATTGGTGGTAGGTAAGGTTATCTGATAGCGGGGATCCCATGCCAGGCAAGGAAAATGCGTCAGTCCGCTCAATTTGATGCTTGGCATGTGCTTTAAGGCATCCACGACGGTATCTAACTCATCAAAGGCGATCCCGGCTTCTTGGCCGGGAAAGGCGATATCTCGTTTATCAAATATTTTCAGCATGATGGGCTGAATTCGCCCCAATTTCTCCGCAATATCCGAAATAGCCTGGGCTTTTTCAAGGGAAAATACGGTAATGATACTCGGACTATGCTTGAGCATGGTTTCTATCAAATGGGTTGGGGTCTGCACTAAATGGCCGATGTGGCACAGTGGAATACCATGTTGGCTTAGGCTATACGCTTCCCTGAAATCGACAGCCACGACACCGCGATAACCGAGTTCAATCAATTTCTTGGTCAGCCATGGATTACGCCCAATTTGTTTGGTCATCAAATAGAGTTCAATGTCATATTGCTCTGCGGTTTGCAGCAAACGCCGACCATTGTCCAAAACCTGATCGACGTCGATGATGTAGGTATCTGGCAAGATTGCACCTTGTTGCCAAAGGTTTTTTGCAACTTCAATCAATTTGGGGTTCTGTTTTTTTAATGCCTCAATAAACATAGGACTCCCTTTTTATAGCTGCAAAGCAGCCAGGCTGTGTGAAATCAACATTTTTTACAGATAAATTTTCATTTTTTTGAATATTTTTATGAGAATCAAAAACTAACCTCTTTCGAATGAAAATATTAAACCATATAAATTTGCCAACAGATAGCCTTCCTCGTTGGGATGTAAGGCGACGGTAAATTTTTCAATCAGGGAGTGATGAATGGTGAGTAATTGCTCGTAGTATTCAGATTGCTTGAGTGTTGCTAATATTTCTTTATCCAACGGAGCAATGATTTCACCACGGCGTGAACGCATGAAAGCACTTGCCATATGGGTGAGTGCCATTTCGCCTTGTGGATGACGGATAGGGATGAGCCACGTATCTTCCAGAACATGCACAACTTCCAGCATGTTTTCGTAGATATCTTGATCGATAACATTACCTTGTAGCAGGATAGTTAACCGTTGTTCTATCATTGCTTTTTGTTATACGTAGGTGTTAATCAGCAGTTTATTTTGGTTAATCGAGTTTCAATAAACCGGTTCGATGATGCCTGTTACTACATTTTGTTGATGGGACAGCAATAGATCCCGATCCACCATAGTATGCAGGAGTTGCTGGATCGGGATATTATCCTTGCGGGTAAGGATAACGGCTTCAGAAGCCTTGATAAAACACGCACTATTGTCAGGGAGTTGGGTCATCAGGCCTTGTGCTATGAGTTCATGGCCTTGCCCAACATTCCAGATGGCCGCATCAATGTGGCCTTTTATGATTTGATTTAGGCATTCATGATAGGAAACCTCGACCAATTCGATCTCTTTGTCAGCAAAGTATTGCTTTGTCATTATTTTTTGGTCTGCTGAGGTGCTATCTAACCCAACGCGACGAATTGATTCCATTTCGCCATTGCGAAAGATTAATCTATGCCTGTCTGTGTAACTTTGTGTCCCTAGTGAAAGCGCAATATATAAATCTTTATTTTCTGGGTGCTGCTCTGCGGCAAGCCTTGATGTTACCGCTAAATCGTAAACACCGTTCAGTAAACATTCAATGCGGATGTCTGAGCCACGCATGTGTGCAAAGTAAAAGGGAACACTTGCACACAACGCTTTTAAACCACTTGCCAGCCCTTCATAAGCACGGGTATACGGGAGCGGCATCGCACAAACCACATTGCCAATATCGGCATACTGCAACAGTAATCTGTGGTTTATCTGTACAAGAAAGCTACCACTACGACCCCGACGCTTAATTCCAACCACCTGTGCTTGTTCAAGAGATTTTAATGCTGCTTGCATCAAACCCACGGACAATCCACATTCTTTAGCCAATAACTCGATGGTTTTCAGGCGGTTACCACATTGTTCAGAGAGGAGATAACGAGCCAGAAATGACTGTGCGATCCCCTCTTTCTTAATGAATGTTTGACTCATCATTACAAGTTGTTGTCCATTCCTGTTTATATTCATAAAATTGAACATAAATCGCAATAAGCGAATTAAAGAAAGGGGATTAATATCACAATTACAAAAAAAATGAAAATTTAAAAAATGATAAAGTGTAATATTATCAATATTTTGAATATATATTCTAATTTTGTATTGAAGATATAAAAATCTCCATTATGGGAGAATATAGGGAAGGCGGGAGTATTATTGATGCTTACTCACTGTATTTTTCTGTATAGATGGTGATTTTTGCCATGCTATTGATCACGCTACAGAATAATTAGGCTATATTTTGCACGCCATTCTTGCATGAATCAATAAAATATCTTATGGATGTATCTGATTTTATGCCTAATATATTTTGCATGGATCGAGCAATAAGGCTTTTTTGATAAATTAAATATATGATCCAATAGCATGCTGGGATTCAGCAATAAACCATTTATGGTCGGGAGATTGTAATGAAGTCAATATGTTCTCTATGGAACATTCTCCCGCAATATATTCTTCCAGTTCATTTTGGTCATGCCATAAATAAGAAAAGTGAAAACGATAGCTTGTTTCCAGTAGCCAGAATAGTAGTGCAGCGTCTTTTATCGTTGCATTCCGAATCGTTAACATGGATATCGCCCAATTTAATTTCTGACATACTATCACGGCGATAAAAATGCGCTCATAAAATAACCAGCCGAATGAAATAAAAAAATAAGGGAATTGCGATAAAAAACAGGGATGATTGATTTCGAAAGTTAACGTTCGTTTGCGGACATTGATGAGCGGGAAAAAACGTATATGACAGGAATAAAATCGAATAAAAAATGGCGATAATTTCTATCGCCATTTTAAAAATCAATCTCGCAATTAAGCGGCTTTGGCGTTTTGTGCCAGCCAGTCAGCTACACGCTGTTTTTGTTCATCAGTGAGCCACATACCCAGTTTGGTACGGCGCCAGATAGCATCATCTAACTGCGTTACCCATTCGTGTTTAATCAAATAACGCAGTTCTGCCTCATATAAACCGTGACCGAAGCATTCGCCGAGATCGGCCAGCGCTTCTGCGCCTTGCAGGATGAATTGGCTGTTGCTGCCGTAAGTACGAGCATAACGCAGTGCCACACCTTCTGGCAGCCAGTTATAACGCTGGCGTAGCAGGCGCGCATAACCATCACGATCACAGCCTTCCAGCTCACCGCCTGGTAACTTGCCATTTTTGGTCCAGGCCTTACCTGCGTTAGGGTAGTACTGCACCAGTTTTTCCATAGCGTGTTCAGCCAGTTTACGATAAGTTGTCAGCTTACCGCCAAATACGGACAGCAATGGCGTCTGGCCTTGCTCATCCTGCACATCCAGCGTGTAATCACGGGTGATCGCTTGGGGTGAATCGGATTCATCATCACACAGGGGACGAACGCCAGAGTAAGTCCAGACAATATCATCGCGCCCAAGTTGTTTCTTAAAGTGGTCGTTATAGACTTTCAGCAAATAGCCGATCTCTTTATCGTCAATTTTGACTTCTTTAGGATCGCCTTTGTATTCAACATCCGTCGTGCCGATAATCGAAAATTCGGCATTCCATGGAATAACAAATACGATGCGATGATCTTCATTTTGCAGAATATAAGCCTGCGGTTCATCGTGAACGCGAGGCACAACGATATGACTGCCTTTGATCAGACGGATGTCATAAGGCGATTTCAGTTGCAGACTGTTATCGAAGAAATTTTTCACCCACGGGCCTGTTGCGTTAACCAAACCTTTTGCGCGCCATGTATGGGTTTCGCCAGTTTTGAGGTCTGTGGCTTCAACCATCCAATAACCATTTTCACGCCATGCACGGGTTACTTTAGTACGGGTACGTACTTCACCGCCGTGTTTCTGCACTTCCTGTGCGTTCAGAACAACCAGACGCGCATCGTCAACCCAACAGTCGGAATATTCAAAGCCACGGGTGATCGAGGGTTTCAGTACTGAGTTTGCACCAAATTTCAGCCCTCTACTGCCTGGTAAGCTAACGCGTTTGCCCAAGTTATCGTACAAGAACAGGCCAATGCGGATCATCCACGCTGGGCGCAAGTGTGGTTGATGTGGCAGGCGAAAGCGCATCGGGAATGCAATATGGGGAGCCAGTTTTAAAAGCACTTCACGTTCTGCCAGTGCTTCACTGACCAAACGAAACTCATAATGTTCCAGATAGCGTAAACCACCGTGGATCAGTTTGGAGCTGGCAGACGAAGTTGCGCTGGCCAAATCCTGACCTTCCAACAGTAGGACAGAAAGTCCCCGGCCAGCAGCATCTGCCGCAATACCAGCGCCGTTAATTCCGCCGCCTATTACAATCAAGTCTTTGGTTTCCATTGCATCCCCTATGAAATGTTCGAAACGGTTCTTTAATGTTCGTTTTCGCTCAAGGATTGTAATTAAAAATTCATCAATCGCCAACCTTTAACTCAGAAAAAACACATTCACGTGATATGGGTAGCAAAATCTCATCATATACATAAGATTAATAAGGATTCTGTGGGATACAAATTTGAGGGGGTTATTGGTGGGAGCTAACCCCACCAGAATCTCTGATGGGGCATTTTTGCCTAAAAAGTGATTAGCACAATTCCAACTTAACGTTGTGTTGCTCGATAATTTTCTGGAGGCCGGAAGGAGGTGCTTTATCCGTGAACAAAAAATCAATCAGGTTCATGTTGCCGAGATTAACCATCGCATTGCGGCCGAATTTTGAATGGTCGGTCACCAGCATGACACAGCGGGAGTTTTCGATAATGGCACGTTTGGTACGAACTTCGTGGTAATCGAATTCCAGCAGTGAACCATCACTATCGATGCCGCTGATCCCAAGAATGCCAAAATCAAGGCGGAACTGGGAAATAAAGTCTAGCGTTGCTTCACCGATGATTCCGCCATCGCGGGAGCGTACTTCACCACCCGCTAAAATCAGACGAAAATCTTCTTTGCCCATAAACAGAGTGGCGACGTTGAGATTGTTGGTGACAATCCGTAAATCGCGGTGGTTGAGCAGCGCATGTGCTACGGCCTCTGGCGTTGTTCCAATATCGATGAACAGGGTTGCGCCGTTTGGAATTTGGGTGGCAACGTGTTGTGCAATTCGCGCTTTTTCATTCGACCACATGATCTTGCGGTCATGGTAGGCTGTGTTGACAGAGCTGGATGGCAACGCAGCGCCGCCGTGATGACGCTGGATCTTATTTTTATCTGCGAGATCATTTAAATCGCGTCGAATGGTTTGCGGGCTAACATCAAAATGTGCAACCAGCTCTTCAGTGCTGACATAACCTTGAATGCGTACCAGCTCGATTATTGCATCATGTCGCTGAGTTTGCTTCACAAAATTCCCCTAATATATGCATAGATGGATTATCGTTGACCAAAATTATCTCCCTTCTATTTCAAGCCGATGCTGAAACTCGAAATCTATTGGGGCTTATTTGGCATTTTTTGGTTTTTTTGTTTGCGCAAATTATCCCATAACCCCATTAATAACCCGATGATTAATCCTGCAACATGGGCGGCATTGGCGATGTTTAACGAAAATAGATCGAAATAACCCACCAACAACCAAATGACAGAGACAGCGATTAATCCTCTGGGAGCACTGATCCCACGTTTTGGGGAGATTTCACCGGTTAGCCAAACATATCCGATCAGTGCGTAGACGACACCGGATAATCCCCCGAAATTAGATCCGCTGAATAATGATTGCGCCCAATTACTGAAAATGGCTGACACTATCGTAATTTCAAACAGTTTGCTGCCCCCAATTTTCTGCTCTACCTGGCTGCCGAAATACCACCATAAGGCAAGATTAAAGAGCAGGTGTGTCAGAGAGAAATGCAATAGAGCTGGGCTTATCCAGCGCCATAATTCCAGATACTGATCACTGTTGGCTGGCCACGCTAACCAGTTCATCACATCCGCTATGCCTGCCATTGCTATCCAGAGGTAAACGAGGATGCAGAGCAGGGTTATGGCAATAGTCAGTGGGCCAGATTGGTTTTTGAGCGTACTTAAATTCAGGTTGTTATGATACTTGAAGAAGCTGACAGATTTGCCTGTTTGCCAACTGGCAGCTTGATAGCGTTCATTCAGTGGATCGCGAGCAAAGTGGCGAAGTTCCTCTTCAACCTGACTTCGTTGGCTATCATCCTCTAACCAGAGTTCAACTAATGGTGGCTCATTGGTGGGCCGCATGGTCAAATGAATGCCCTGCGTCGCCATATAATCAATAAAGGCCTGAGCCAGCCGAGGATTAGATATTGAGGTTATATGGATCATTGCTCGTCTTATCTCTGCCTTAAGTTGAGGTTAATTACACTGGAGTTAATGGCATTAAAATCAATGTATTAAATGTTTATTGAGTATGGACAGCGTGAGGATAGTCTTTTTGCCAGCCTTCAAAACCGCCATTGACACTATAAACGGTCTCAAAACCCATATTGATCAGGTACTGTGCTGCGCCCTGACTGCTATGACCGTGGTAACACATCACCATGACCGGCTGGTCAAAATCCGCTTCCTGTAGGAAGCCATTGAGTGTTTCATTTGTTAGGTGAAACGCATTGGTTGCGTGTCCAGCATGGAAGCTTTGTGGATCGCGGATATCAACCATGACTGCGGTTTTATCGAGCCAATGTTGGTAAGCCTGTTCAGGCGTTATCGTTTGAAAATGGTTCATAAATACTCAACGTAGTTTCTAAGATTTTTATTTTCAATATATTCATTTCTGAATAGTCGTCTGGTATGACCTGACTGTCTTCCCAATATTAACCATTGGGAAGACATAGAAATTGAGATAGAAAACGTCAGAAACAGAAAAATGGTTAAAAACTGTCAAAATAAGAATGAAAAATCAGTAATATGAATGTTCACCGCGCTGGTGCTCAGTCAGATCTCTCACGCCTTTTAATTCAGGAAATAGCTGTAATAACTGTTTTTCGATCCCCTCTTTCAGAGTGACATCGACCATTGAACAGCCGTTACATCCACCACCGAATTGCAGGATAGCATAGTCTTCATCGGTGATTTCCATCAGGCTGACACGACCCCCATGCCCAGCTAGCTGCGGATTGATCTGCGATTGCAGGACGTATTCAACACGATCAATCAGTGGGGCATCATCCGCCACTTTACGCATTTTAGCGTTCGGGGCTTTCAGGGTCAGTTGGGAACCCAATTGATCGGTCACAAAATCAATGACGGCCTCTTCCAGAAAAGGGACACTAATTTCATCAACATAAGCAGAGAGTTGATCAAACTTCAATTCGGTGTCAGTGGCTTCAACAGCATCCGGTGGGCAATAGGAGACACCGCATTCAGCGGTCGGCGTTCCTGGATTAATAACAAAGACGCGGATCTGTGTGCCCGGTTCTTGATTTGCCAGTAGCTTGGCAAAATGTGCTTGCGCTGCTTCAGTAATATTAATCATGTCATTTGCTCAATAGTTGACTGTTCTAGTTGGTTATAATACGCCCATTTATAAAGGAACTACAAGGTTCGGCATATTGCCCAAGCCTGTACAGAGCGAGCGCCAGCACGAATCATCAACTGTGACGTTTCATGCAGCGTTGTGCCCGTGGTGATCACATCGTCGAAAATAGCGACATGTTGATCGGTAAAATCGCCCTGTAATTGAAAGGCTTGCTTAAGATTGGTTCTCCTTTGGGCGGCAGATAAGCCCCGCTGCGTGAGTGTAGCACGTGAGCGGCGTAAAAAATCGGGTTGATATGGACATTGCAGCCAACGTGATAGGGATCGGGTAATGAGTTCAATGTGATCGAAACCACGTTGCCAGCGTTTTCTGCTGTGCAGAGGAATACCCAGTATGCAATCTGGTTTATGCCAGCGGCCTTCACGATAGCCTTGCAACCAATGCAGCAGGAACACCCGCGCCAGCATTGGTGCGAGTTGTGGGGTGCTGTAATATTTGTATTGTTGAATAAGCTGGCTTAATGGTGGGGTGTAATCCGTAATGGCGATCAAATGTTGCCATGCAGGGGGATTCCTTATGCATCGTCCACAGGGAAGGTTGCCGGATTCAGAAGGCAATGCACAGCGTGGACAGACATGTTGCAGCCGCTTTAAGTGACGGTAGCAGCTGTTGCAGATCCCATGATGGGCAAAATACAAATTTTGATGGCATAGCCAACAGTATCCAACCATTGTTAGCATAGTTTCCTTCCTTGGTGACAAATAAAGTGAGAATAACAATGAATCAGTTGTTTTGGCAGACAATTGGCGATGCGCCACGTGATCTTGTGATGCTGCACGGATGGGGGCTAAATTCTGAGGTTTGGCGCTCAGTGGAAACGCGATTGGCTCCGCATTTTCGTTTGCATCTAGTGGATTTGCCGGGTTATGGGCGTAGCCAATCGCATTCGGCTCTGTCATTGGCGGATATGGCGGACACTGTATGGCAGCAGGCGCCAGAGAATGCCTTGTGGCTAGGCTGGTCTTTAGGTGGATTGGTGGCTAGCCGGATTGCTTTGGATCATCCGGCACACGTTGCGGGTTTGATAACCGTGGCCTCCTCGCCAAAATTTAGTGCTGATGGCGACTGGCCGGGCATTAAGCCAGAGGTCTTGAAGGCATTTGAGCATCAATTGAGTGCGGATTTTCAAAAGACGGTTGAACGTTTTCTGGCTTTGCAGACCTTAGGAACAGACAGCGCCCGTCAGGATGCCCGTGTACTGAAATCAGTGATACTGAATCAGCCGATGCCGACAGTCGAGGTACTTAATGCCGGTTTGGAAATCCTGCGCACTGATGATCTAAGGGAGGAGTTATCCCAACTTCAATTACCTTTCCTGCGCCTTTATGGTTATCTTGATGGTTTGGTGCCGCGTAAGATTGCTTCACAGCTTGACAAGGCATGGCCACATACGCACTCCGTTCTTATGCGCAACGCTGCCCATGCGCCTTTTATTTCCCATCCTGATGAGTTTGTGGAAGCGTTAAAGAATTTTGTGGCAGGGTAATCAATTGATTTGTCATTATTGATAATTACCCATAACATTAATTGTTATGGGTAATCGATAAGTTATCTTGAGGAATAAACCTCAGTCACAATTTCAGGTGTATTGACCATTGTGTCGCGAATAGGGCAATTGCTCTCGACAAAATCAATAAAATCTCGTATCTCTTGTTCAGTATTATCTGCTTTGATATAGAATTTGGAGGTGATTTTGGAAAAGCCCATTTTGGCGTTTTTATTTATACCTTTGACGCCATCAAGATCTAATTCACCCTCTAGTTCTATTTTGATATCGATCAGATTTATTTTATGGGCACTGGCAAAGCTTTTCGCCACCATCCCCTGACAGGCACCGAAAGCGGAAAGTAAGGCTTCTACAGGGGTCATTGCTTCATTTTTTCCTCCCAGACTTTCCGGTTCATCTAAATGAAAGAAAAAGTTTCGTGAGGAGCATTTCATTTTCAGAGGGCCTACAGACTCCACAGTTGCAGTAAATAACTCTTTAGACATATTATTATCCTTATGTTGTTAATAATGATATAAATTTAAACCAAATAATAAGGAACTCTCTTTTAGTTTTCCATTTTAATGGATGTAATAAAGTTTAGTTCCAGGTAATAACATAAATTATATTAAGGTAGTGATTAAATTTGTTTTTGTGAAAGTATTTTCAGAGAGTAAAGAATAAATATTTTTCACCCTTTTTACATGTGGGATTTATTTTTCATATTATCCTTAACAGATTGTCATAATACTAAACTACATATCAGCTAAAAGATTAATGTAGAGAACATTGCAAGTTAAGGTAGACTATATTCACTCACTGCTTTGTTGATAAGGATTGAGGCTATGCTATCAAATATTCAAGCTGCCCCTAAGGTTATCCGGCAATATAAACATGCTACTAGTGAATTAAACTTTCTTTACAATGTATCAACCAAATGGCACCAACATCCCTGTATTCAACTCAGCCTGTCTTTACATAGACATGAGTTGCTCACCTTATCAATACAGGATAAGACTCACTCCTCTCATGGTTTTCTTATTCGTTCAAATGTGATGCATAAGCTGGATTCATCCAATACGTGTAGCATTACATTGCTCATTGAACCGATCGATGAGCACTACCACTTATTCAGCCATCTCACGGAGGAACTGGCCGTCATTTCACTGGGGTATGATGACATTGTGGCAGTAACGGATTATCTAATTAAGTCGTTTCTTTGTGGTGAAAAACCTGACACCTTCGCTATTTACTTGTTACTTAGCTCATACCCGCCATGCCACTGCCAGTTTGATAAACGTATTTTGAAAGCTGTTACGTTTATCGAATCGCTATCAGTAAAGCGGATTTCATCCCGTCAGGTCGCTGATAAAATTTACCTTTCTGAAAGCCGTTTTTTACATCTTTTCCGCGATCAAGTGGGAATTAATTTTCGCGCTTACTTGCTGTGGTTACGCTTAAGTGATGCTATTGAAGAAATTTATATGACCGATTCTTTAACATTGATTGCCAATAACTGTGGTTTTTCTGATACAGCTCATTTTAGCCGGACATGCAAAATGGCATATGGAATACGTCCTTCTGACCTTAAATATATAATCCAACAAAATCTACAGTTCAACTGTAACACCGCGCAATGCCTCTATAACATCAGTAAACAAGCAATATAAAATAATTACTGAGAGACAAAAACATAATGAAAAACAAGTAGACCCTCGAATCATTTAGACGCTAAATTCGATCTGGACAACCAAAGAATCAAAATTAGTGCCAGAAAAATAAAACCAAAGAGCCAGAAAATCTCGTTAGCTGCCAGAATTAAACTCTGGTTGGTAATTTTTTTCGCGAGAAAAATGGTTGCCTGTAAGTCAGATAATCCCAGTAGCTTGATATCTTGATAAGCTAAGTCAACAAGAGCGTTATTTTGTGTGATGTTTTCAGTGAGCTGAGAATGGTGAACAGCTTCACGTCGAGACCACAATGTATTGGTTAACGATGTACCTATCGATATAGCCAAGGTTCGAAAGAAGTTAAACAAGCTTCCTGCAGAAGCGAGCTTTTCCTGAGGGATATCAGATAAAATAATCACGTTGAGTGGCATGATGAAGCAGGCAATCGCTATCCCCTGTACAAACTGTGGCCATGCTGCGCTGGAAAAATCCATTCCAGACTCAAAAGTATGCGCCCGCCAAAAAAAGCAGAAAGAGAAGACAATAAAGCTGAGGGTGACTAAATAGCGCATATCAATTTTAGCGCCAAATCGGCCAATAACCGGGGCTAGAAAAATGGGAAGGATGCCGAGAGGCGCTAATGCAAACCCTGCCCAAGTAGCGGTGTAGCCAAAAACTGTCTGCAATAACTGGGGTTGTAAGACCAAGACGCCAATATGCAATAGAAATGCCAAACTGATACAAATCGTGCCCACCGTAAAATTACGTGATTTAAACAGGGATAAATCAACAATCGGGTTATCATCAGTCACTTCCCAAATGACAAATAGGATGATACCTATCGTTGCAATGATAGTCAGCGCGATGATCTCATTGGAATTAAACCAATCGAGTTCCTTCCCTCTGTCCAACATAAGTTGTAAGCAACCAATACCGACAACCAGTAGAACTAAGCCCACTTTATCAACCGGGATAACCTCAGTTTTGGTTTCGCGCTTACTTAGCAGTAAGTAAGTAATAAAAATAGCGACCAAACCAATGGGAACGTTGATTAAGAAAATCCATCCCCAGTGGACGTTATCGCTAATCCATCCACCGAGTATCGGCCCACAAACAGGGGCTATAATGACGGTCATAGACCAAATGGCCAAAGCCATACTGTGTTGAGACTTAGGAAAATTTGCCAGCAACAAGCTTTGCGATAAGGGGATGATAGGGCCTGAAACCGCGCCTTGTATGATTCTGGTAACAATGAGCATTTCAAGGCTATTGGATATGCCACATAGCCAGGATGAAATAATGAAAAGCACGGTCGAAATAACAAACAGCCGCACTTCCCCGATTCGTTTTGCCAACCACCCAGTCAAAGGGATACAGATAGCATTAGCAACACCAAATGAGGTGATAACCCAAGTGCCTTGTGAAACGGATGATCCAAGATCACCTGCAATGGTTGACAAGGCTACGTTAGCGATCGTCAAATCCAGGATTTGCAGAAAAGCGATAATCGCCAGGGACAGGATTAACCACCAGCGCTGGTTGACTGATAAAAGTTCCATAGCTGTGTGATCCTTAATTTTCATTACTTGTATTGCTTTTTATGATTTGTTCAATAATTTCATCTACTTCTCTATTATCGAATGAGAGAACATCTGTCTGGTAAATAATCCGTTGCGGCGTTTTGTCAGCCAGAGTTGTACCTTCTGTTTTTCTCGTATCAACAGTTGCATGCATTGATAAACCAATTCGTAATGGGCTGAGGGCAATTTGTTCCGGATCTAATTCAATACGTACAGGGAGGCGCTGTACCACTTTAATCCAGTTACCTGTCGCGTTCTGAGCGGGTAGAATGGAAAAAGCACTGCCGGTTCCCATATCCATACCAGCAATACGCCCCTGATAAGTAATATCATCACCATAAAAATCGCTGATTAACTTGACGGGTTGCCCCAGACGCATATCAGTAAACTGTACTTCTTTGAAGTTTGCTTCAACCCATAATTGGTCAGAAGGGACGATTATCATCAATGGCGTAGATTGATTGATCTGGGCGCCAACTTGGACACTACGACGTGATACATATCCACTTACCGGCGCATAAATTTTAGTACGTTGCAGGGATAGCCAAGTTTCACGTACATTGGATACAGCCTTTTCTATATTAGGCAGCTTTTCTAGCGGTGTTCCCATAACTAAGGCCTGATTAATCTTATACTGCTGCATGGCGACTTTTAAATCTGCTTTGGCAATATCGACAGCCTTACGGGCATGATCCAACTCTTCAACAGCTATGACATTGACCTTTCCTAATTTTTCCCGTCTTGCCAGATTACTTTTTAGTTTGTCTAAAGTGAGCTGTTTTAATTCCACATTAGCCAGAAGTTTGGGATTACTCAGGATAGTTTCTTGTGTTTCACGCACGGCTTGGGCTAACGCATGTTTACTCTTCCCGAAGGCATTTTCAGCGTCAGCGCTATCCAAAGTTAATAGAAGGTCACCCTGTTGAACGAAATCGGTGTTATCAACATAAATGTTTTTTACGCTGCCATGGGTTTGTGACATGACCTGAACTTGATTACCGACAACATAAGCATTATCTGTTGATTGGTAGAAACGCAATACCATGTACCAATAAAGTAGATAAGCTGCACCGGAGAACAAAAAAAATAATATAACAACAGAAAGTATTATTTTTCGCTTTTTATTATTTTTTTCTCCTTGTAGTGGCTCAGGCATAGTTTCAACTTTATTGTTTCCCATGTTCGACTCCAATTAATTAAATTAATAACATATCCAAAATTTATATTGGTATGCTACCGACAGGCATCCGTATTTTTCATGTGACTTGCATAGAATGAATTCCATAGTTAGGCGTTATGCTCACTAACACCTTGAAGGTATTCGGTATATGCATTTTATAACTTAATAACATGATTGGATTGAATAATCTGGCTGAGGTGGAAGCGGTGTAATGTTAAGTAAGATTTATGCAATAATGGCGAGAAAAGTAAGGGCCGTATGTAAATGATTTACAAAGTAAATAAAAATAGCCAGTTTATTCAAGCAAAATCAAAAAACGATAGTTAAATTTGCTTTTGCAAAAAGTGCTTACACGAATTGCTTATACATATGACGGAATCAATATAATCTGACATATTCAATATGCTCTGTAAACAACTCATCAACTGAACATCTTTTTTGCTTTCCTTGCCGCTTTTGCTCCTCCCCATTTGTGTTCTATCGGGTTCAAATCCGGACTATAAGCGGAAAGCTATTCCCGTTGACATCGGCTGTCTGCTATCGCTTGTGTCGTGTCATTTCGTTTATGGAACGACACATTATCCATCACTATCACTGCTCCGTGTGGAGGCTTTGGCAGCAAATCCTGCGTTATCCACGCATAAAAAACATCGGCATTAATATTCCCGGTAAATAAGCTTAAGGTGACGAAGGTATTGTCGAGAATGGCACCAATGACGTTGATACGGCCTTTTGCGTGCCAGTCATGCGTACCAAAACAGCGTACCCCTTTTTCCGAATATCCCTGTTTACGTGGCATCGATTGAGTAAAACCACTTTCAGTCCGTTAATCACTAACCCACCGATTTTAGTCGGTGGTTGTTGAGTGTAGGCAGAGATGCACAACGGGTCGCACAGTGGGTTGAACAAAAGCTGGGGTCTTAACCCTGCGATATGACCAAAAAATGGAATAAACGTGACCAGTCATTATTGTTTATTCCATTCTTGATGCTATTCAATCGGTAATGATCCTTTATCGGATGGGTTTATCTTGCGTAAGATATCTTTTCATTTTTGTTCCATAAAGCCGTTCATCCCTTATTTTTTTACGCCAAGCTGATATGTTTTAGTATCACATTTCTGTGTTTCCGGGCACTGCTTGCAGCCCCCGCTGAGGCAGGAGGAAGCATCCACTTCCTCCAGTTTACCCATTATGACAAGCTGCTTGAGCATGGCTTCTACCATTGGCAGCGGTGCTGAGAACTGATGGCTCAATGACCTGGCATCGGTACGCCCGTTGAGGGCAACAGCATCTCTGATTTTCAGCAGGTTAATCATTTATGGCTCCTCAATGGCTCCGGCTAGTGACAGCTATTGTTTGAACATTCGCAACTATGGTCAGCAGCAGCGTTGTTGAATGTCACAGTGACTCGGCTGCGTGCGCGGCGTAAACCAATAACTATCAGAATGTTAAACAGGATCACGGCCAGAATGGTGATCAGGCTACTTTGTGGATGAGCTGAAAACGTTGTGATTTGATAAAACAGGGCTGACAGAGAATAAGCGACGTTTAATCCCCATAGAATCGAGAATGTCATCCAGCCACGGCTGGTCTCACGGGCAATGGCACCCATCACGGAAACGCAGGGTACGTACAGCAACACGAAAATCAGGTAACTGTAAGCGGAAATGGCAGAGCCAAATTTGGCGCTCATGGTTCCCATAGAGCTGCGATCCATGTTGCCATCACCTTTACTGGCTTCAATCGGGTTAGAAAGTGCGCTCAAAGTGAAGGTTTCTTTCAAGCTATCCCACGTTTCGGCGACAGAAACCTTGAGTTGATCCAGTAAATTAAATTCATCTGGATTAAATGGCTCTTGAGCAATGTTTTCTGCGGTATAGAGGGTATTTAGGGTTCCTACAACCACTTCTTTTGCCATCGCACCAGTAATAAGCCCGACGGTGGCTTGCCAGTTATCGGAATGCACACCGAGAGGTTGCAAAACAGGAGTGAGCACTTTACTGACGGAAGCCAGCGCCGATTCGTTGATATTGTCTACGGTCTTACCGGAGAAGGAGAAACTGTTCAGGGCACCAATCAACATGCTTGCTGCGACAATCACTTTACCTGCGCGTATGACAAAACCTTTCAGCCTTTGCCATGTCTGGAGCAGCAGAGTTTTGGCATGGGGAACGTGATAAACCGGCAGTTCCATGATAAATGGCGATGCTTCACCGCGCATTAGCGTGAATTTCAATAGCAGCCCTGTCAGGATGGCGATAACAATCCCCAGAATATACAGGGAGAAAACGATGCTTGCGCCCTCTTTGCCGAAGAAAGCCGCAGCAAAGACGGCAAAGATCGCCAACCTTGCCCCGCAGGACATAAACGGTGCCATCATGATGGTAATCAGGCGTTCACGCGGCGCATCCAGTGTCCTTGAACCCATGACGGCAGGCACGTTACAACCAAAGCCAACAATCAGGGGCACAAAGGATTTACCCGGCAGCCCCAGGGCTTGCATCAGCCTGTCCATGACAAACGCCGCCCGTGCCATATAGCCGGAATCTTCCAGAAAGGAAAGGAACAGGTACATCATGCCAATTTGGGGCACCAGCGGCAGTACGGTATTGATACCCCCACCCACTCCTTGAGCAAGGAACACCGTTAACCAATGCGGAAAATGGAGAGTATGGCCGAGCCATTGCATTCCATCAATAAAAATGGCGGTGGAAGCGCCGTCAAAGATAGGCTGTAAGGCTCCACCAATATTGATAGCCAGTACAAACATCAGGTACATGACAAACAGGAAGACAGGCAGACCCAACCAGCGGTTCAGGATAACGGCATCTAACGCTTGGGTCAGTTTGTTGGGTGTGGCTGTGCGGGTATCAATGACTGCCAGACAAATTTCACTGATGGTTTGATAGCGAGCGCTTGCAATGATGAGGTCAGGTTCTTCGATTTGTTGTTTTTGTAAGCGTTCTCTGCTTTCAGCCAGTTGTGCGTGAGTCAGGCCGGATACTCCACGGCTGTAAATATCCCCTTCCAGGACTTGTAAAGTCAGCCAGCGGCGCTGTTGTGATGTGAATTTTTCTGCGATCTGGCTGGAAAGGTGGGAAATCTCCTGCAATAACGCATCAGGATAATTAACCTGTACAGGGCGGGTATGCTGAGGGTAATTGTCGATGGCTTTTTTTAGCGTATCTATCCCTGTGGCACGGGTTGAAACCAGTGGGATGACCGGACAGCCAAGGCGTTTTTCCAGTGCAGGAATATCAATATTGATGCGTTGATTTTGGGCGATATCCAGCATGTTCAGCGCAATGATGCAGGGAACACCCAGTTCAATCAATTGCAGTGAGAGATAAAGGTTACGTTCCAGATTAGACGCATCAATAACATTGATCAGCATATCTGCTTCACCACTGAGGATATAGTGGCAGGCGATTTGCTCATCAATGGAAGTTTGCTCGGAAATGGTGGTAAGGGAATAAGTGCCGGGAAGGTCGACAAGTTCGATCTGATGGTTATGGGTGGTAAAGTGGCCGGTTTTGCGTTCTACGGTAACGCCAGCCCAGTTTCCCACGCGTTGGTGAGAGCCGGTAAGCTGGTTAAAAAGCGTTGTTTTGCCGGCATTGGGATTACCAATCAGGCCAATGGTTAATTGTTTCATCATACTTTCTGCCAATCAGGAAAGTGAATTTCGTACCTTATATATTTCAGTACCAAATTGACTTCGGGCCTTGCTAATTCAGATCTTCATGTAACATGAGAAATGCCAGATCTTGTTTACGAAGGGTAAGGTTAACTCTGCGTGTTTCGATTTGTATTGGATCGCCCAATGGAGCGAAGCGAATGACCTGAAATGTTGAGCCAGGTAACATGCCGAGTGACAATAATTTTTGTCGGTAAGCTGGGGTAATCTTTGGAGAAAATCCCAGAATTTTATATCTGCGTTCTGGAATAAGAACCATATAAATCTCCACGCTAATTGAAAAAATAAGTGATTATAAGAATTATTATCCTCAATAATGGAAGAACCACAAGAAAAAAGTATGGTAATTTCTCTGAATTATAGTTGTTAATGATAATAATACGCAATTGCGATGTTAGCCATTTATCCTGAATAATGTGGAAATGAATTGATATTAATCAAATTAATGGTGGTTTTATTGAAAATAAATTTTTATTAAGAAGGGGAAATATTCGGAAAAAATTTTTACTGATAAGCCTCGTTAATAAACAAGGCTTATTGATTTCAATTTTATTATTAATTTAACAAATCATTTGTCGGTATTTACTAACCTTTTGGAGGATAAAGTAATTCACTCAGTGGAACCTGTATACGTTCATCATCTTGATGTTGGCTCCAGGCATCCGAATCGTATACCCACCATGCCCGAATCGCCAATTCATAGAAACGGCGTATGGCGTGGCCTTGATAGTCACTGATAGGACGGGCTTTTTTCTGTCTGATATTTTCATCAGGATAAGTTTTTAAGAAAAAATAGTCATAGGTTTCCTGTAGTCGCTCATCGGGGACTTGGCGGGCATAGCCAACGAATTGGGCGCCGGTCAGATCCAGCGATGAATCAGGCATGACCCGGCTACTGTAGATTGCACCGCTGACACGGGGATTGATATGTAATTCTTGCGAATGTCGGGTATCTTGCTTTGAGTACCAGATTAGTGTCAGTGGATTGTATTTCGGAATATAGAACATTGTCGATGACCAGGCTGAATCTTCATCTGGTTCATGGGTGGAAAGGTTGAAGAAACGTATATTGCTGAGTAGATCAAAACTGCTTTGGATATATTTATTCATGACTTTTCCTCAACAGTATGAATGCGTTCTTTATACCTAAAATGCGAAACCCATTGGGTATAAGAACATTGGAGTATTATTGATGATTCATATTATTCAATAAGTTCCCATTATGATGAGATTTATTGCGAAATGGATTATACGAAGAATTAACTAAAATATGCAGATGTCATAACTTATTCAAATTTATAACGTTAGCAATGAATAGAATTATGATGATGAAAATCATGATTTTTTCGGATATTAAAGATCCTGAACTGACACAATTGAGCCAGTTCAGGAAATCATTTAAGTTATCTAACGCTTTTTATTAATTAACGTTTTTTGTTAAAAGCCGCAGCCAATGCATCACTCATGGCGCTGTTGGCTAAAGGCGCGGAACCTGAACGCGAAGCAGGCCGGTTTCTGCCATTACCGTTACGATTATTGCGATCCTGGCGGTTACCTTCTTGGGCGCTACGGCGGGCTTGGGTTTCGCCTGGTTGCTCATCAAGACGCATGGTTAATGCAATACGTTTGCGGTTGAGGTCAACATCCATCACCTTCACTTTCACGATGTCACCTGTCTTGACGATGGTGTGTGGATCTTCCACAAAGCGATCGGAGAGGGAAGAGATATGAACCAGACCATCCTGATGGACACCGATATCCACGAATGCACCAAAATTGGTCACGTTAGTGACCGTACCTTCCAGGATCATGCCTGCTTGCAGGTCGCTCATGGTTTCAACCCCATCGGTAAATGTGGCGGTCTTAAATTCAGGACGCGGATCGCGCCCCGGTTTTTCCAGCTCTTTCAGGATATCGGTGACGGTCGGGATCCCAAATTTTTCGGTCGTGAACTCTTGGGCGCTCAGGTTACGCAAATTAGCAGGGTTGCCCATCAGTTCAGGCAGTGTCTGCTGGGTTGTTGCCAGGATCTTCTCAACCACGGGATAGGCTTCTGGGTGAACCGTTGAAGCGTCCAGCGGGTTATCACCCTGATTGATGCGCAGGAAGCCTGCACATTGCAGGAAGGCTTTGGGTCCCAGACGGCTGACTTTCAATAATTGATTACGGTTGTCGAAACGACCGTTTTCATCGCGCCAGTTCACAATATTTTGGGCAACAGTGCGCGTCAGGCCAGCAACGCGAGTCAGCAAGGCAACAGAGGCCGTATTCAGGTCAACACCGACGCTATTTACACCGTCTTCAACCACGTTATCCAGTTTTTTGGCAAGCAGGGTCTGGCTAACATCATGCTGATATTGACCCACACCGATGGATTTGGGTTCGATTTTCACCAGTTCAGCCAGTGGATCTTGCAAGCGGCGGGCAATGGAGACTGCGCCACGCAGGGAAACATCCAAATCAGGGAATTCTAGTGCAGCCAATTCAGATGCGGAATAGACAGAAGCTCCCGCTTCGCTGACCACGACTTTTTGTGCCGTAACGTCAGGATACTGTTTTTGCACGTTAACAAAGAAACGTTCTGTTTCACGGGATGCAGTGCCATTGCCAATGGCAACCAACTCCACCTGGTGTTTGGTGCACAGCGCTGCGACGATGGCAGCCGCTTTGTTTTCCTGTCCGGTGTGCGGATAAATGGTATCGGTAGCAATCAGTTTGCCTGTCGCGTCAACAACGGCGACTTTTACGCCTGTACGCAAACCCGGGTCCAGTCCCATTGTTGCACGCATACCCGCAGGCGCAGCCATCAGCAGGTCATTCAGGTTACGGGCGAATACGTTGATGGCCTCGTTTTCGGCTTTCTCACGCAGGGTGCCCATCAGTTCGGTTTCCAGATGCAGCAGCACCTTGATGCGCCATGTCCAGCTCACCACGGCTTTACGCCAATTGTCAGCCGGAGCATTGTTCAGGCGCAGGTTCAGGTGATCGGTAATAATTTGTTCGCAGTGGCTCTCTTTTGGCGCTTCCTCAAATTGTGGGTCTGCATTCAAAGAGAGTTGCAGGATGCCTTCATTGCGTCCACGGAACATAGCAAGGGCACGATGGGAAGGAACGGTGGCGATGGCTTCGTGGTGATCGAAATAATCGCTGAATTTCGCACCTTCTTCCTCTTTACCTTCGATAACTTTGGAAACCAGGTGGGCATTTTTCCATAAATATTCACGTACCTTCGCCAGCAAGGTTGCATCTTCGGCAAAACGCTCCATCAGGATATAACGTGCGCCATCCAATGCGGCCTTGGTATCAGTAACGCCCTTGTCAGCATTGACATAGGCCGCCGCCGCCAGTTCTGGTTCTTGTTGTGGATCTTGCCACAGCAGATCGGCCAGAGGCTCCAATCCGGCTTCAATGGCCGTTTGTCCACGGGTACGGCGTTTAGGTTTATAAGGCAGGTACAGATCTTCCAACTCAGTTTTGCTCAGTGTAGCGTTAATCGCTTCTGTCAGCTCAACAGTTAGTTTTCCCTGTTCCTCAATTGATTTCAGGATAGTCTGACGGCGGTTGGACAGTTCACGCAGATAACCGAGACGGCTTTCGAGTTGGCGGAGCTGTGTGTCATCCAGACCACCGGTGGCCTCTTTACGGTAACGGGCGATAAAGGGAACTGTATTTCCCTCATCAAGCAGGGAAATGGCAGCTAGGATTTGCTGTGGTTGAGCCTGTAGCTCACCGGCAATGATTCGACTTAAAGATTCATTCATGGTCTGTTTTCTTCAACTTCTTTAGGGCCTGTAGATATTCTGAGACATCAGCAGACAGAGCCGGATAAGATCAAATTTCATCTGAAACAGTATCGGCATGGTTCAAACTGGCTCCATTTATACGTGCTGAGCGCGATAATTTCCAGTTTAGCGCGATATTTCAGTTATGTTGCAGCAGAATTCATCAAATATCTTCTGAATTGGGATTGGGTTGATGAAAGTTGATAAGATATAGTACTGCGCCATTAATCCTTTTTCTCAAGTGAGTTTTTCATGGCCAAGAGTCACTATATTACCCGAGAGGGCTGGCATGTACTTGATCAGGAATTGAAATATCTCTGGAAAGTTGAACGTCCCAAAGTCACCCAAGCGGTTTCAGATGCCGCTGCATTGGGGGATCGTTCAGAGAATGCAGAGTACATTTATGGTAAAAAAAGGTTAAGGGAAATTGACCGCCGAGTACGTTTTTTGTCCAAGCGACTGGATGTACTGCAAATTGTCGATCCTGACCCGCGCCAAGAAGGGAAAGTCTTTTTTGGGGCATGGGTAAAAGTTGAAAACGAGAATGAAGAGGAACACCTGTTTCGTTTGGTAGGGCCGGATGAATTCGATCCTGCCAGGAAGTGGATCTCCATTGATTCTCCGGTGGCGAGGGCATTACTGGGTAAGCAGGTTGATGATGAAGTCACAGTGATGACACCGAATGGCGTGGTGACTTACTGGATACTGGAGATTCGCTATCAGCTTTTGGCATAAGTAGTCTTAAAATACATGTGGTTAAGTCTCTATTGGGGTTATGGGTTTTCTGTGAAAGTAATGGATGTTGCGGGCATGGAGCATCTTGGGAGCTGAAACATGCAAGAGAGTTATAAAATCCTTGTTGTTGATGATGATATGCGCTTGCGGGCGTTACTGGAACGCTATTTATCTGAACAGGGGTTCCAGGTGCGTAGCGCCGCAAATGCAGAGCAGATGGATCGTTTATTGACCAGAGAATCCATTCAATTGATTGTCCTGGATTTAATGTTGCCGGGCGAAGATGGGTTGTCTATCTGTCGAAGGCTGAGAAGTCAGCATAACGCAATCCCGATCATCATGATATCCGCGAAAGGGGAAGAGGTTGATCGGATTGTGGGGCTTGAAATTGGTGCTGATGATTATCTTGCCAAGCCGTTTAACCCGCGTGAATTGTTGGCACGTATGCGTGCTGTCCTGCGGCGACAGGCGAAAGAACTGCCGGGGGCACCGACGCCGGATGATGCGGTGATCAAGTTCGGGAAATTTAAACTTGATCTTGGAACGCGTGAAATGTTTCATCAAGATGAATTGTTACCTTTGACCAGTGGGGAATTTTCCGTGTTGAAGGTGTTGGTTTCTCACCCACGTGAGCCATTATCACGGGATAAATTGATGAATCTGGCTCGGGGACGAGAGTATGGTGCGATGGAGCGTTCCATTGATGTCCAGATTTCCCGTCTGCGTCGCCTGATTGAAGAAGATCCTGCCCATCCGCGTTATATCCAGACGGTTTGGGGGCTGGGATACGTTTTTGTTCCTGATGGAAACAAGGTATGAAAAAGCCCAGTGTAAAAAAGGTTTGGCTTTCTCTGCGTACTTTGTTTTTCCGTGTTCTGTACTTAGTGCTGGGCAGCTTGCTGTTCAGCGCTCTGGTTACCTTACTGCTGGTGGTATTAGAAAAGCTCCCTTTTAACGCGGTATTTCCCTATCTCTTTATCAGTGTTTTTGCGGTGGTATTGTTCGTGTTCATGATGTTCGGGCGATATTCCGCTGTCCAGAGACATTCATTGAAAGCCATGCAGAATGCCGTTATCGACATGGGAAAAGGAAAAAGAGGCTCATCAGTGCCTGAAAGGGGGACGCCCGCTATCCGTTCCGTGATTAGGGCGCTTAACCAATTGTCGGTAGAGCTGAAATCACAGGAAAGCGATCAGGCGGTATTAATGGCTGGCGTGAGCCATGACTTGCGCACTCCGCTTACCCGTATTCGTCTGGCGATGGAAATGATGGAGGGAAAAGATGATTTTCTGGCAGAATCGGTTCATCAGGACATTGAAGAGTGCAATGCCATGATTGATCAATTCATTGATTATCAGCGGACAGGGCAGGATATGCCGATGACATGCTGTGAATTGAACAGGTTGCTTGAAGAGGTGATTGCCGCAGAACAGCGTTGTGCGGCAGATACCGATATTGAAAATCGTTTAGCGACAAGTTCGATTTTCATTTTAGCCCATTCCTTTTCCATCAAACGTGTACTGGTCAATCTGTTGACTAATGCCCGGCGTTATGGCAATGGGTGGATTCGTATCAGTAGCGGCTCAACAGAAAAATTTGGCTGGTTTCAGGTTGAGGACAACGGTACTGGAATGACGAAAGAAGCCGCCGCCATTTTATTTCAGCCTTTTATGCAGGGAAATAATAAAAGTGAAATAAATAATAGGGGCGAAATAAATAAGGGCGTGGGGCTGGGGTTGGCGATCATCCGCCGTATCATTGATAGCCACGGGGGAGATATTCAGGTGGGGAGCAGTGAAAAACAGGGGCTGTCCATTCGTGTATATCTTCCATTGAGTGCAACATAAGAATCGCATTGGACGCAAAATAAGGCACTGCCGAAACCGCCTGTCATAAAAATGTCATCATCCATACATCTTATTGTCATTGCATTCACCTATTTTCTTTATTGAATCATTTTCTTACCTGAAAATCAGATTGTCAGCGATACCTGTCATTTATTTTTCATTAATGATGCGTATTCCAACAGGAGATAGTATGAAATCAATGCGTACCACCGTGGCGAGCATCATAGTTACTGTATTTGCCATGACATCCCTGTCTTCATTTGCCGCCGCCAGCCTGACGGGGGCAGGTGCAACATTTCCTGCTCCGGTATATACCAAATGGGCGGATTCTTATCAGAAAGAAACGGGTAACAAAATCAATTATCAAGGCATCGGTTCTTCTGGGGGTGTAAAACAGATTATTGCTAATACCGTTGATTTTGGTGCCTCTGATGCCCCGCTTTCTGACGAAAAATTGGCGACTGATGGTTTGTTCCAGTTTCCAACGGTCATCGGTGGGATTGTGCTGGCAGTGAACATTACCGGTGTTAAAGCGGGTCAGTTGGTTCTGGATGGCAAAACCCTTGGTGATATCTATCTGGGCCATATCAAGAAGTGGAATGATCCGGCGATTGCAAAGTTGAATCCCGATCTCAAACTGCCAGAGCAAAACATTGCCGTGATTCGTCGCGCGGATGGCTCAGGGACTTCCTACGTTTTTACGAGTTACCTGTCCAAAGTTAGTAGCGATTGGAAACAAAAAGTCGGGGCTGGCTCTACCGTCAAATGGCCAACAGGATTGGGCGGTAAAGGTAATGACGGGATTGCTGCATTTGTTCAGCGTCTGCCGGGTTCGATTGGTTATGTCGAATATGCCTATGCAAAGCAGAATCACCTGGCTTATACCAAACTGGTTTCAGCGGAGGGAGCTGTGCTAGCGCCTACCGAAGAGAACTTTAGTGCGGCGGCTAAAGGGGCAGATTGGAGCCACAGCTTTGCCCAAGATCTGACAAACCAGAAAGGCGATAATGCGTGGCCAATTACCTCTACGACATTCATTCTTATCCACAAGCAGCAGGCAAATGCTGCCAATGGTATCGCCGTGCTGAACTTTTTCGATTGGGCCTATAATCACGGTAAAAAACAGGCGAAGGAGCTGGATTATGCCACCCTGCCGGAAGAAGTGGTCAGTCAGGTGCGTGCAGCGTGGAAGCGTAATCTCCCCTTTTATTAAGGGGAAATAACCTAACATGAGAATGATGCGTATGGCCGAACGTAAAACGGCACTGAAAGCACCAAGCAAAAAGGGTGACATTATCTTCAGCGTTCTGGTTAAGTTAGCGGCGTTGTTAACTTTATTTCTGCTGGGCGGCATTATCATTTCGCTGATCATTGCTTCCTGGCCGAGTATACAAGCATTTGGTTTTGCGTTCTTATGGAGCAAAGAGTGGGATGCGCCGGCAGGGATGTTTGGCGCATTGATCCCGGTTTATGGCACATTAATGACTTCGTTAGTTGCCCTGATTATTGCGGTTCCCGTGAGTTTTGGTATCGCCCTGTTTCTGACGGAATTGTCACCAAACTGGTTAAAACGTCCGTTGGGTATGGCGATTGAGTTATTGGCCGCAATCCCCAGCATTGTTTATGGCATGTGGGGGCTGTTTGTTTTCGCTCCACTGTTTGCCACCTATTTTCAGCAACCCGTTGGTGGCGTGTTCTCCAGTATTCCCATTGTGGGAGCACTATTCTCCGGCCCTGCCTTTGGCATCGGCATTCTGGCGGCGGGTGTCATTCTTGCCATCATGATTATCCCCTATATCGCTTCTGTCATGCGCGATGTGTTTGAACAGACCCCTGTGATGATGAAAGAGTCTGCCTATGGTATCGGTTGTACAACATGGGAAGTGATTTGGCATATCGTCTTGCCGTATACCCGAAATGGTGTCATTGGTGGCGTCATGTTGGGGCTTGGCCGGGCATTGGGAGAAACAATGGCGGTCACTTTTATTATCGGTAATACCTACCAACTTGATAGTGTGTCTCTGTATATGCCGGGGAACAGTATTACCTCTGCATTGGCAAATGAATTTGCTGAGGCTGAATCAGGCCTGCATACCGCCGCATTGATGGAACTGGGGCTGATTTTATTTGTCATCACTTTTATTGTCCTGGCGTTGTCAAAATTGATGATTCTGCGTCTGGCAAAAAATGAGGGGCAGCGCTGAGATGACAACCATCAATGAGCAACCCGCCCCTTTCGCCAATACAGTAAATGACGCGGAGATGAAAAGCCGTCGCCGTATGCAGTCATGGCGTCGTCAGAAAAACCGGCTGGCGCTGGTGCTCTCCATGATGACGATGGCATTCGGTTTATTCTGGCTGGGCTGGATTTTATTCTCCACTGTCACTAAAGGTATCGATGGTATGTCGCTGGCGTTGTTTACTGAAATGACGCCCCCTCCCAATACCGAGGGCGGTGGGCTGGCAAACGCCATTGTGGGTAGCGGTTTGCTGATCTTCTGGGCGACGGTGTTTGGTACACCATTGGGGATTATGGCGGGCATTTATCTGGCGGAGTATGGCCGCCGTTCATGGCTGGCAGAAATCATCCGCTTTATTAATGACATCTTGCTTTCAGCGCCTTCGATTGTGGTTGGATTGTTTGTCTACACGGTTGTGGTGGCAAAAGTGCAACACTTTTCGGGTTGGGCAGGCGTCATTGCACTGGCACTGTTGCAGATCCCCATTGTTATTCGTACAACGGAAAACATGCTGAAACTAGTGCCGGATAATTTGCGTGAAGCCGCTTATGCACTGGGCACACCAAAATGGAAAATGATCTCTGCCATCACGTTGAAAGCCTCAATATCCGGCATTATGACCGGTGTATTGCTGGCTATTGCTCGTATCGCCGGTGAAACGGCTCCATTGTTGTTCACTTCGCTTTCCAACCAGTTCTGGAGCACCGATCTTAACCAGCCGATGGCAAACTTGCCTGTCACTATTTTCAAGTTTGCCATGAGTCCATTTTCTGACTGGCAACAGTTGGCATGGGCGGGGGTATTGTTGATTACTCTATGTGTATTGCTCATTAACATTGTGGCGCGGGCGTTGTTTGTGAAGAAAAAGGACTGATATTTTTCAAAGGAACAAAAGCAGAGAGTATTAAAGAGACAAATACTGATGAATAAGGCTAATGACGTTATTTCAGTAAACAATACGGCGATAAACAACATGGCAGTCAATAAAATCGCAGGAAGTAAAATTCAGGTATGTGATCTGAATTTCTATTACGGCAAGTTTCATGCATTGAAAAATATTACGCTGGATATCGCACAAAATAAGGTAACGGCATTCATCGGGCCATCGGGCTGTGGTAAATCCACGTTACTGCGTACTTTCAATAAAATGTATGAATTGTACGGTGAGCAGCGCGTTGAAGGTGAAATTATTCTGGATGGCACCAATATCCTGACAGACAAGCAAGATGTTGCCTTGCTACGTGCCAAAGTTGGGATGGTCTTCCAGAAGCCGACACCATTCCCGATGTCCATTTACGACAATATTGCTTTCGGGGTGCGCCTGTTTGAAAAACTGCCCAGAACAGAGATGGACGAACGTGTCCAATGGGCGTTGACCAAAGCGGCATTGTGGAATGAAACCAAAGATAAATTGCACCAGAGTGGGCATAGCCTTTCTGGTGGTCAACAACAGCGTCTGTGTATCGCCCGTGGTATTGCTATTCGTCCAGAGGTTTTGTTGCTGGATGAACCCTGTTCGGCACTTGATCCCATCTCGACAGGGCGCATTGAAGAGTTGATCAGCGAACTGAAATCGGAATATACCGTCGTGATCGTCACCCACAATATGCAGCAGGCGGCTCGCTGTTCGGATTACACGGCATTTATGTACCTGGGTGAACTGATTGAATTTAGCGATACGGACAGATTGTTTACCACACCGAAGATGAAACAGACCGAAGATTACATTACCGGCCGTTACGGTTAATACGGGGTATAGCATAATATGGATAATCTGAATCTCAGCAAACATATCTCTGGTCAGTTCACTGCTGAACTGGAACATATTCGTACAGAATTGATGACAATGGGCGGGCTGGTGGAAGAACAGCTCAGTAAGGCGATTCTGGCGATGCACAACCAGGATGAAGTGTTGGCGCGGCAAGTGATTGAGGATGACCAGAAGGTCAATATGATGGAAGTGGCGATTGATGAGGCGTGTGTCCGCATCATTGCCAAACGTCAGCCGACGGCCAGTGATTTGCGTCTGATCATGGTTATTTCAAAGACCATTGCTGAACTGGAGCGGATTGGCGATGTTGCCGATAAGATCTGCCAGACTGCGCTTGAAAGATTTTCACATCAACAGCAATCCTTGCTGGTCAGTTTGGAATCATTGGGACGCCACACGATCCAAATGTTGCATGATGTGTTGGATGCCTTTGCCCGTATGGATCTGCAAGAGGCTATCCGTATCTACCGTGAAGACAAAAAAGTTGATCAGGAATATGAAAGTATTATCCGTCAGCTCATGACCTATATGATGGAAGATCCCAGAACGATTCCGAATGTCATGACGGCGCTTTTCTGTGCCCGCGCGATTGAGCGCATTGGTGACCGTTGCCAAAATATTTGTGAATTTATCTTCTATTACGTCAAAGGACAGGACTTTCGTCATATTGGGGGTGATAAGCTGGAGAAATTACTCACCCAAAAAGACTAGTTTTTATTCCTAATTGGAATAAATATAGTATTTTATATTATTTCAGGTGCTATATCTAAATTGATAGCTTTTGTTGATAGATAAAAATTAATAACCAACAGGGGTGTACAATGAAGATCCGCAATCAATCTCGCGTAGCAGTTACTGCTTTGCTGACCGGTTTGGCCTTGGTTTCAGGAGTGGCAAAAGCAGATAAACTTGATGACATTAAAAAAGCCAGCACGGTACGTATTGCGGTATTTGACAGTAACCCACCATTTGGCTTTATCGATCCCAAAACGAAAAAATTGGCAGGCTATGATGTCGATATCGCCAATGCGATTGCTAATGATTTAGGGGTGAAACTGGAATTGCGCCCAACAAATCCGGCAAACCGTATTCCTCTGCTTTCTTCCAAAAAAATCGACTTAATTGCCGCTAATTTCACCATCACTGACGAACGTGCAAAGCAAGTTGATTTCTCCGTTCCTTATTTTGCCACGGGCCAGAAGTTCATTGCCCGCAAAGGCGTTCTGACCAAGCCGGATGATATTGCCAAACTGCGTATTGGGGCAGATAAGGGAACAGTACAGGAGATTACCCTGCGTGAGCGTTATCCAACTGCCAAAGTGATCTCTTATGACGATACGCCGCTGGCATTTGCGGCTTTAAGAAATGGCAATGTTCAGGCGATTACGCAGGATGATGCGAAACTGGTCGGTTTGCTGGCAAATGTACCTGAAGCCCAGAAAGCCGATTTTGAAATTTCCCCTTTCAGCATTACTCGTGAATATCAAGCAGTTGCGGCCTCCAAAGGGGAAACACGATTGGTTGATTCGGTTAACCAAACCTTAGTGAAATTGGAAAAAGAGGGTGAAGCAGCGAAAATCTACAATCGCTGGTTTGGCCCGGAAACTAAATCCGCTCAACCGCGGGGTGATTTTAAATTTGCTCCGTTAGAGGATCAGGCAAAACAGTAATGTTTGTTTAGTGCTTCCATTTAAGAACACCAATTGATTAGCCCCGTTATTTCGGGGCTTTGCTGTTTGTTTATGCGGTGAATGATATGTTTGAGCAATTGATTACTGAGCATTTACTGGCTCCTGAATATCTGCGATGGCTTTGGCAGGGATTTCTGATCACCTTGTGGCTTTCTGCCTGTGTCATGGTCTCTTCCACTTTACTGGGTTTTGTCATTGCGGCGGTACGGGATAGCCAAATCAAGCCACTGCGCTGGCTGGTGACGGTTTACACTACGGTATTTCGTAACACGCCTTTGTTGGTACAACTGTTTTTCTGGTATTTCGCATCCGGGCAAATTCTGCCACAGGAGGCGATGATGTGGCTGAATACGCCCCACGACACCCTGATTTTCGGTCTGACACTGGCATGGCCATCCTTTGAATTTTTGGCGGGATTTATTGGATTAACCCTTTATTCAGCCCCGTTTGTGGCGGAAGAATTACGTGCGGGCATTCAGGGCGTCGCACGCGGGCAGAAATATGCTGCCCATGCATTGGGCTTAACGGGTTGGCAGGCCATGCGGTACGTTGTATTGCCACAGGCATTGAAAATAGCCATGCCACCCTTGTTGGGGCAATACATGAATATTGTCAAGAATTCATCATTAACCATGGCGATTGGGGTGGCAGAACTTTCCTATGCTTCTCGTCAGGTGGAAACCCAAACCTTACAAACCTTTGAGGCATTTGGTGTGGCGACAGTACTCTATATCGCCATTATTGCGGTGATGGAAGGCTGGGGACAATGGCGCCAACAGAAAACATTGGCGAGAGGGTATTGATATGGACTTTACTGTTATTGCAGAAAACTGGCGTTATTTGCTATTGGGAACCTTTCCCGATGGGCCGTTGGAAGGCGCGGCATTGACGCTGGTCATCAGCATCATAGCGGGGACGATCTCCATTGTATTGGGTATTCTGGGTGGCGTTGCTCTGGCGATGTTGCGTGGTTTTTGGGCCAACCTGTTGGCGGCAGTACTGGGTTTCTTTCGCGCTATTCCGGTCATTATGCTGATTTTCTGGACGTACTTTTTGTTGCCTGTCGTATTGGGGATGGAGATCCCTGAAATTACGACCGTTGTCTGTGCGCTGGCATTGATTACTTCGGCTTATTTAGCACATGGCGTTAAAGCGGGAATTTTAGCGATTGGTGATGGTCAATGGCGGGCTGGGTTATCACTGGGCTTCAATCGTTGGGAAGTGCTTTGGCATATCGTTTTGCCGCAGGCATTGCGTATGATGGTGCCTTCATTCATCAATCAGTGGATTGCGTTAATCAAGGATACCTCATTGGCGTATATCGTTGGTGTGGCAGAACTGTCATTTTTGGCGACCCAGGTGAATAGCCGCAGTATGGTCTATCCGATGGAAGTCTTTTTATTCGTTGCGCTGGTTTATTTTGTCATGTGTTTGTCACTGGAGTTAATTGCCAATTACGTTGCCCGCCGCTTCTCGGTGAGGCGTGAAAGAACCGCAACCTTCGGCTTCTGGCGTAAAAAAGCGTTGACCGTGGTGCCGCAAAATTAATATCTGGCATCTGGCAGATATTTTCGTTGTTGTATTCATTCCCCGCGCAGCGGGGAAATATAAGTCCTCGCGTCGTCTTGCGGATTGCAACCTGACGTTTATCGAGTATATAAGAACTGCAAAATCACCTTTAATTTGTGATGTTAGTCATAAAGATATTTAAATTAACCGCTTAAAGGAACATTTTCAGAGAGCCGCTTAATGCGGCTTTTTCATGTTTATTGGCTCAATTAATGGCGTTTCTCTTTTCCAAACACAGCAATGAGTACAGAAGTCAACAACAGCAATGTCCCTGCTGCGATTAACACCGACAGGAATGAGTGATTGAAAGCCTGTTTTGCTGCATGGATCAGTGACAGTGCGACCTCTCCCTCTAGCCCTTCTGCAACAATAAGTGCCTCATCAATACTGTTTCGCGCCAGTTCTGGAATACGTGTATCAGCCGGAAGAATAAATGAGGCAGAATAGACCGCCACCATCAGACTGCCGAGAACGGCTATCCCGATTAAACTTCCCAGTTCATAAGCGACTTCTTCGATAGAGGCAGCGGTGCCAGCTTTATTTTCTGGGGCATTTAGCATGATGGATGTGGAAGCAGCAGTCATTGCTGCACCGCTACCAAATCCAATGATGCAAAATGCAGTGATTTGCACGAAAAGCCCGGATTGCAGGCCAGCGAGATAAACAGTAATCCCCAGACCGGCAAAGGCGAGTGAAAGCCACATGATCCGCCCGGCACCAAATTTGGGTATCGCAATTCCGGCCAAAGGGCCGGCAATAAAAGAGGCAATCGGAATGGGCAGAATAAATAGTCCCGCCAGAAGGGGAGATAGACCCATAGCGAGTTGGAAGCGTTGACTGACAGCAAGCTCCATCCCGACTAGTGCTGCTGTGGAAACGAAAGCCGCGACGACTCCCGCAGTGAAAACGCGATTGCGGAAGAGGTTGAAATCGATCATCGGGGTTGATGAACTTAACTGGCGACGAATGAAGATGACGGTGAAAATAATTCCTGCGATACCCACTGTCGCGGCGGTTAACAATGAAGGTACTGGTTTGCTTAATTCTTTGATGGCATAAGTGATACTGACCAAACCAATCATAATTTGCACCGAAGCAATCAGGTCAAAGTGATGGCCTGGATTGTCCGGGCTTTTAGAAATGACGACCAGTGCAAAGCCAAACGCAATCAGAGCAATCGGGATGTTAATCAGAAAAACCGATCCCCACCAGTAATATTCGAGCAGGAACCCGCCGATAACCGGGCCAAGTGCAGCCCCGCCCGAAGCTATAGCAGACCAGATGCCGATGGCAAGTGCCCTTTCGTTTGGATCTGTAAACGCTTGCCGGACTATTGCGAGTGTCGCCGGCATCATCATCGCCGCGCCAAAAGCAAGCACCACACGTGCAGCAATCAGAGTGGCAGGATTGGGGGAAAATGCCGCCATCAGCGATGCAACGCCGAAAATGGCTAACCCGTGAGTAAACAGTTTTTTTGCACCCAAACGGTCAGTTAACGCCCCCATAGCGGGAAGTAATCCTGCGATGGTCAACGTATAGGCATTCATGATCCACAATTTCTCTGAAGCAGAAGCGCGCAAATCATGTGTTAACCGTGGTAAAGCGGTGTATAGCACGGTCATATCAATAACAACTAAGAAAAGTGCACTGGAAATAATAGCGAGCACAAGCCAGCGGATATTCGATTTCATAAGCAAATTCACCAATGCGGTTTGGTAACCTTACCGAACCTTGACTAAATTGTTGGCGATTATTATAAATACATCCGTATTTAATGAAAAGGAGGTTCGCATGGGACGACGTAAAACAATTGACCGAGAAGTTCTGCTGGATGCAGCGGAACATATTGTCACAACACATGGCGCTGCGGCTCTCACGATTGATGCACTGGCGAAGGCGGTTGGCATTACCAAGGGGGGAGTGCAATACAGTTTTAGTACAAAAGATGGCCTGATTGATGCGATGTTTGAGCGTTGGGAGGCGAGTTATGACGAACAGTTTCATGAAATTGCCGGACATGATCCCCACCCGTTGACAGCCGTGCGTGCGCATATTGAGGCGACCAGACGATCTGATGAAGCATCGACGGCAAAGGCGGCTGGTTTGATGGCGGCTTTATTACAAACACCGGAACATCTTGAATCAACCCGTATCTGGTATCGACAACGCATAGCAGGCTTGGACACAACGACGGAAGAAGGCCGGCAAGCGCGTTTGGCGTTTTTAGCTACAGAGGGGGCATTCGTTTTGCGTTTCTTCGGCTTAATGGATATGTCCGAGGATGAGTGGGGAGATATCTTTACCGATATTCTTGCTGCTGTGTCACCCTGAATTTCTCCGGCAAGACCAATCGCGGATAAATCGAATGAAATATCGTCACAAAATGAATTTCCTCAAGAATCATAATGTTATTTAAGCTATTGATTTCACGTTTCGCAATCGTTTTCTTTTTTGTCGTTTCAGAGTAACGATTTATGTAGGTTTCCTGTAGGATAGGCCGAAAACTTCGCTTTTTTTTGGGAAACAATATTACATGAGCACAATAAATTCTGGCTCTGCTCATCGTCAGGGTCTGCTTCAGCGTGTGTTTAAATTAGGGGAACATGGCACGACAGTCCGTACCGAAATAGTTGCCGGATTAACGACGTTTCTGACGATGGTTTATATCGTCTTTGTTAACCCGCAAATTCTGGCGGTTGCCGGCATGGATATCAAAGCGGTATTTGTCACGACCTGTTTAATTGCCGCCGTTGGCAGCATTATGATGGGATTAATGGCGAATCTGCCTGTTGCCGTTGCACCTGCGATGGGTCTGAATGCGTTTTTTGCCTTTGTTGTGGTCGGTGCGATGGGGCTTTCATGGCAGGTTGCGATGGGGGCGATTTTCTGGGGTGCGGTGGGATTGTTTATCTTGACGCTCCTTCGTGTCCGCTACTGGATGATCGCCAATATTCCATTGAGCCTGCGAGTGGGTATTACTAGTGGTATCGGTCTTTTTATTGCCATGATGGGGCTGAAAAATGCGGGCATTATCGTGCCTAATCCCGACACGATTGTGTCAATCGGCAACTTTGCTTCCCATAATGTCTTATTGGGGACATTGGGCTTTTTTATCATTGCCATTTTAGCAGCCCGCAATTTCCATGCTGCGGTGTTGGTTTCGATTATCGTGACAACCGGCATCGGTTTGATGATGGGCTATGTGGAATATCACGGCATTTTTGATCTGCCACCTAATGTGATGAGCGTGGTGGGTAACGTTGATGTCAAAGGGGCACTGGATATCGCTTTGGCTGGCGTGATTTTCTCATTTATGTTGGTGAACTTGTTTGATTCTTCCGGCACATTGATTGGTGTGACGGATAAAGCAGGTATTGCTGACAGTAATGGTAAATTCCCACGCATGAAGCAAGCCTTGTATGTGGACAGTATCAGTTCGGTGGCGGGTGCTTACATCGGGACTTCTTCGGTTACCGCCTATATTGAAAGCTCTTCGGGCGTTTCTGTTGGTGGACGGACTGGCTTGACGGCGATTGTCGTCGGTATTTTATTCTTACTGGTCATGTTTATCTCTCCGCTGGCAAGCATGGTGCCTGCCTATGCGACAGCGGGTGCTTTGGTCTATGTGGGCGTTTTGATGACTTCCAGTCTGACAAGGGTGAAATGGAACGATCTGACTGAATCCGTCCCTGCTTTTATCACCGCAGTGATGATGCCATTTAGTTTTTCTATTACCGAAGGTATCGCACTGGGTTTTATCGCCTACTGTGCCATGAAATTGGGCACGGGCAAATGGCGTGAAGTTGGTCCCTGTGTTCTAGTCGTGACATTCCTGTTTGTATTGAAAATGGTGTTTGTGGATACCCACTGACCACGATTGACAGGGTAATAAAAAAAAGCCTGACGCGTATTCAAGTCAGGCTTGCTTATTTCTACCCTTGCAGACTGTCAGGTGCCACAAAGCCAATGCAGACAGTATCTAACTCAGCACTGGGCTGGGCCTGGAAGGAAAGCTCTTCTTTGTGACTGAGCACCAATAATAGCCATTGTTCAAACGTGTGTTGGAAATCTTCCTCTGCACAGCTTTTTCCTCGTTCTCCCACTAACAAGGCACCATATTGCACAATATTGCCCTGTTTGATATGGCGGTTATAGATATTGGGTGGCATACCTTTGTCTAACTCCCAGGGTTGTATCGTTTCTGGATGGTAGTGGCTGTAAAATGTCAGCCATTGATGCAGATATTCTCCACCCACATAACGTAATGGCGTTGGATACAATTCGTTCCAGCGTTGATCCAATTGGCTGGCGAAGGTTTTTATGCCAACAAACTTTTGCCCGGCATCACGGACATTTGCCATCATCACACTGACGTAACCGATCAACACCAATACACCAAACACGGCCAATCCCCGTAATGTGCCGCGCAAGGGTTTATTGGGAAAGACCGTTATCGATCCCACCAACAGTGCCGGTGAAACTGTCATAAAAGGTTGTACCCATTCGGTCATACGCCCGCCCTGATTGAAGGAGAACCAGCCATAAATCAGCAGCAGAGGCAGCAGGATCACGATATTAGTCAGCGCACTGGATTGATGCCTGGGCCAGCCAATCCGGCCACCGAGCAGATAAATAATGGCAGCGACGATAATTAACGGGTAGAACACGGAAAGGACAGCGCGTGTGGTATGTAGATTGAACCCTTCCTGAATTTGGGAATCTACCCACTTAAATGCGACGAAATCGTTATGCACCAGCCACCAAACGTTCGGTAGTACCAGTGCAAACCAGATGACAATGGCGAGATAGAACAGTGGCTCCCGATAGTTGCGGCGGACTTTAGGCACGAACAGGGAGAGCAAAAAGACCGAGCCGACGATAGCAAGCGAAGAATACTTTGCCATCGTTGCCAGCCCTGTGGTGAGGGCGAATGCCAGCCACCATTTGGGGTGATCGTCAATGGCCCGCAGAAAAAACAGCAATGACCACGGCCAGAGCATAACCAAAAAGTAATTATCATTATAAGGAATGATATCAAAATTGATGACACCGGATAGGTTCAGCGTCAGCATGGCAAGCCATGCGAGTGCAACTTTGCCTGTCAGCCGGAAAGCCAGCTGCCAAACCCCAAGCATACCAATGGCAATAGCAACAAAGTGGGTGAAATACCAATAAAAAC
This sequence comes from Xenorhabdus sp. SGI240, assembly GCF_040081915.1. NCBI lineage: Bacteria > Pseudomonadati > Pseudomonadota > Gammaproteobacteria > Enterobacterales > Morganellaceae > Xenorhabdus > Xenorhabdus sp. SGI240. The sequence continues at coordinate 93,376 of NZ_JBEBMB010000044.1, read as the reverse complement.
TCAGAGAAATGTCGCTGATAGAGATAGCGGGTAGCATGATGGCTCCCACTAGCCACGGATTTTTGGGTGAACCCCATTCCCCATTAAGACCCCAGTTTAAAGCTTCTACCGCATCATAAGGAACGGTGGGATCGAGAAAATAACTTGCTATTATCCACAAAACGGCATAACCAGTGACCCAAAGATACAATGGCATGCGGTAAGAAGAGGTATCAAAAAAACGCATGGTAGCCTGAACATATTATTTGAGTTAAATCTATCTATAATACTAGACGAAATTTAAACAATCAGTGAATGACATTGGATGTTAAAGGGAGTTTCTGTTAGATTCCGCCGAAAATATCTTGATAAAAATAAGTTGAGTCACAAGCTATGAACCCGTTAAAGAAAAAATCACCGGCGAAACCTTCCGCTGGTAAGCAAAAAAGAAAAAGTCGCGCAGAGCTGGATGCGGAAGGACGCGAACGTAAACGCCAGAAAAAGCGCCGTGGTCATTCGGCCGGCAGCCGTCATAGCAGTGATGACGGTAATAAGCGTAAGGTAGTCAAGCAGGAACAAGATCCACGTGTCGGAAGTAAAGTTCCGGTTCCTCTGATCGTAGGCGAAAAAGCACCGACAATGAAACCCGCGGTTAAGCCGGTGGTAGAGCAACAAAAACCGCGCCTGTCACCGCAGGAAGAGCTGGAAATGTTGGAACATGATGAGCGATTGGATGACTTGTTGGCACGCCTTGAACAAGGTGAAAAATTGTCCCAGGAAGACAATGCTTATGTCGACAATACGCTTGATCGCATTGATACCCTGATGGAAGAGTTGGGCATCGAGCTGGAAGAAGAGGACAATGAAGAAGAACCACAGGAAGATATCATGCAATTGCTGAAGGGTAAGTAACGCTTTCATCAATGAATTGTGATCGTAAAAGGCGGGTTCATTCTGATAACCATGATATTAATAACCATAATATTAGTATGTTATTCATTGTGGTTATTGGGTAAACTATGGCGGCTATCGTTTTGATGGGCGAAAACAGCGGAAGGAATAAGCATGTCAGAGCAAGCCATTGTTTGGGATCTGCCTTTGATCCAAAAATACAACTATTCAGGGCCTCGTTATACATCGTATCCAACAGCATTGGAGTTTAGCCAACAATACGATGCAACTGCTTTTGCTCTGGCCGCCGCCCGTTATCCTGATCGCCCGCTTTCCCTCTACATCCATATCCCGTTCTGCCATAAGCTTTGTTATTTCTGTGGTTGCAATAAGCTGGTTACGCGCCAGAAGCACAAGGCGGATGAATATCTGAATGTGTTGGAAAAAGAGATTGCTGCCCGCGCCACATTATTTTCCCAGCGGAAAGTCAGCCAGATGCACTGGGGCGGAGGTACGCCAACCTATCTGGATAAAACGCAGATCAGCCGATTGATGTCGATGCTGCGCCGCCATTTCCAGTTTCTGCCCAATGCTGAACTTTCCATTGAAATTGATCCGCGTGAAATTGAACTTGATGTGATTGATCATTTGCATCACGAAGGTTTTAACCGTCTGAGTATGGGCGTGCAGGATTTCAATAAAGAGGTGCAGCGTTTGGTGAATCGTGAGCAGGATGAGGCGTTTATTTTCGAACTGATCAGACGCGCCCGTGAAACAGGCTTTACATCCACCAGTATTGATCTGATCTATGGCCTGCCGAAACAGACACCTGAGAGTTTTGCCTTTACCTTGCAGCGCGTGTTGGCCTTGTCACCTGATCGCTTAAGTGTCTTTAACTATGCTCACTTACCGGATTTATTTGCGGCACAGCGCAAGATTAAAGAGCAGGATTTACCCACAGCGACGCAGAAGCTGGATATCTTGCGAGAAACGATTGCGACCCTGACGGGGAATGGCTATCAGTTTATTGGGATGGATCACTTTGCCCGCCCTGATGATGAATTGGCGATTGCCCAACGCCAAGGCATCTTGCACCGCAATTTTCAGGGATATACCACGCAGGGGGAATGCGATTTACTGGGTATGGGGATTTCCGCGATCAGCATGTTGGGGGATAGCTATGCCCAGAACCAGAAAGACCTGAAAACTTATTACGCTGTGGTAGAAGCACAAGGCCATGCTATGTGGCGGGGTTTAGCTTTGACGCAAGATGATTGTATTCGCCGTGATGTGATTAAGGCGCTAATCTGTAACTTCCGGCTGAACTTTGCGGACATTGAGCAGCGTTATGGGCTGAACTTCGCGGATTACTTTGCCGAAGACCTGCAATTGCTGGTACCGTTGACCGAAGATGGATTAGTTGAAGTGACCGAATCGCAGCTCCAGGTATCCCCGAAAGGGCGATTACTGATACGTAATATTTGTATGTGTTTTGATAGCTATCTGCGTAACCAGATGCGACAGCGGCAGTTCTCGCGGGTGATATGAGGACTTAATTTTCTATTGAAATATCTAACACATTAAAAATCTGAGGTAAGTCACTATGGAAAAAGTAACAGAAGAGTTGATGATGGAGCATGGTTTTACATTAAAGTAAATAAATCAAATAAAATCGGCTTCTCAGCGCTCTGGTCACAATATAAAAGAGAAATTTTTATTCTAAATAATAGTTTTTATAGGTTGATATTGGTTTTTCTTATTATTTTATTTTCTGTTGTTTCTGCCATTTTTTTGTTCCAGATGTTGATTATTTGAGTGTGGTATTAATATTTTTTATTTCTATTTTTCTTGTGTTATTCTTTTTCTCCCTAGCTTTAAGATACAAATCCTTTATTTTTATAAAAAATATAAAGGATGGGTGATTTATCTTTGTTGTTTTTTAACATGATTCCAATTTATTGATAATGCCGAATATTCATATAATATCCAAAATGTAGCACAATTAGGATCAGATAGTTAGTGGCTGTGCTTATCGATTTGAATGTAAAATTATTATTTGTTTCTTGGCTAGAGAAGAATTACAATGCAGTTAGGTTACTCACCAAAAAGTTAAGCAACTAGAAGAGAAACTTCATTGCAAATAATTAAGAGAAACAGGGGATTAAAAAAATGAATAGTGAAAAAATAGAAGAATTAATGAAAAAAAGTGGTTTTACTTTAAATGACATGAAGTTATTAAAAACCATAAATAAGAGAAGCGGCACTACATTGTTAGATGAAATGACGAATCTGGAAAATAGATTTTATAGACTCTTGTTTATTCTTCCTTTGGCGTTTATGGTGTTGGCGTTCTTTTTTTTAATGGCAGGTGAGGCTAATTTTAAAGGGTTCTTTATAGCTATTGTTATTTTAATGCCTCTTTCTATATTTATAACTTCTTTCAGATTAGCTTATAAGTCGTTTATATTTATGCGAAAATACAAACGACTGTAAAGATTTCTCTCATCATTCAATCGGGGTGTTATATGCGTCGTAGAGTGATTTTAATGTTACCCCATCTGCTGATATTTCAAATGATAGAGCATAACCCCCCATAGCTTTATAACTGGTTATATAATCGTCATTTATATAATAAAATAATCTCCATGCCTCAGGCTTTAATATATTTCTAAATACGCCGTATCCAGAAAGAGCTATGTCTACACCACCATAAACTAAATTTGCCGTTCTTTTATCTAACCCGATAAAATTAAAAGCATGTTCATAGCCTAATTTCAAATAACCTTTATAATCGGCATCGTTATTAAGTAATGATGTTAAATTTTCTTCAAAATTCCCTGCACCATGAACAATAAGCGCTGAACCTGCTACATAGCCAACCACCGTTTGACTTGTTGCGGTTACAATAGCAAGACCTGTGATAAACTGCACTGCTCCGGCGACTAAACCAATGCTTTTTAGAACATAAGTGTACGCATCATTTTCTTTTTTTATTTCAATGGCTGCATACTTTTGAACTATATTATTTCTTATAATATTTTCTTGTTGAGATAAATATAACCGCTCTTGCTTTAAATTTTGTATCGCTTGTGATTTGTCGGATTCAGAGGATGACTGGCTTAGTATTGTACCTAAATTGTAATCAGTAAATTTTTTAATTTCATTTTGAAATTTTCTTTTAACTGAGAAATTTTCTAAAAATGTTGATACTGATAAGGCAGCTTCAGTTACACTTCTAGCAGTTAATGCTCCCATTGCAGAAAAATAATCATTATCTCTATTTGCATATATGTCCATGTTTAATAAATCCTATCATCCCAGATGCTATAACCACTAGTACCCGCCAAGTGATGTTGCCATGTTATGCTTTTGTATTTAAATGAGACGCTCTCTAATGGTTGTGCATCATTATGAGTTGATGAGTTAGGGCAAATAATATCAATATTGCAAATTGTTACACCTGTGACCTTTATAGAAAAAAAAAGAGATAACCCACCGTTGCTATCATATTCTCGTTCTGGGCCTTGGCTGAATAGCCCGCTACAAACCCAATTCCTTCAATTTCCGCGTGATTGTATTTCTTCCCCAGCCCAGCAAACGGGCGGCTTCCTGTTTATGTCCATTGGTATATTCCAGTGCGCAATTAAGCAGAGTGCGTTCCAGTAATGGCAGGGCATCGGCAAGGAGATCAGTTTTTCCCTCTTCTAAGGCATGTCGCGCCCATTCAGCCAGCAGTTGTGGCCAGTCTTCCGATGGTGGCATGACGCGGGAAATAGGAGTATTTCCGGTCTGCCCTGTGGGTGAGTTGCCAATCAGATCAGCGGGCAGATCCTGTACCAGTATCTCCTTGCTTGCCGCCATCACGGTCAGCCAGCGGCAAACATTTTCCAACTGACGGACATTGCCTGACCACGGCAGGCGCATCAGCGCGAGTTCCGTATCAGGATGCAGCACCTTGGCTTCAACGCCCAGCTCTTTGGCAGTGTGTTGCAGGAAATGATGTGCCAGACGAGGAATATCTTCCACTCTGTCCCGCAAAGGCGGTAATTGGACGCGGATCACATTCAGGCGATGGTAGAGGTCTTCCCTGAATTTACCTTCTGCAACGCGTTGCTCAAGATTCTGGTGAGTGGCGGCAATGATACGGACATCCACTTTCACAGGTGCATAGCCCCCGACGCGATAAAATTGCCCCTCCGCCAGAACCCGCAGCAAGCGAGTCTGGATATCCAGCGGCATATCACCAATTTCATCTAAAAACAGTGAACCACCATTGGCTTGCTCAAAACGACCCTGACGTACTTGATTTGCACCGGTGAATGCCCCTTTTTCGTGACCAAACAGTTCGGATTCAATCAAATCCTTCGGGATTGCCGCCATATTCAGGGCAATAAAGGGGGCTGAGGCGCGTGGACTGTGGCGGTGAAGGGCGTGGGCAACCAGCTCTTTTCCCGTGCCGGATTCACCATTAATTAACACACTGATGGAGGAGCGGGAAAGGCGGCCGATAATCCGGTATACCTCCTGCATGGCAGGGGCTTCTCCGATCATATCTGAAACCGATACCGGCAACTGTGGGTTCGAGGTTGATTGATGTTGTTCCCGATAATGACTTAGTGCTCGCTCGACCAGTGCAACCGTTTCATCAATATCAAAAGGCTTTGGCAGATAATCGAAGGCACCGTGTTGATAGGCACTGACAGCGGCATCCAGATCAGAATGGGCCGTCATAATGATGACCGGAAGCTGTGGGTAGCTCTGCTTTATCTGGTTGAGCAAACTCAGTCCGTCCAATCCGGGCATACGGATATCTGACAGGATCACTTCTGGATTACCCTGCCCTGAATGACCCTGTGCCAGTGCGGCCAGTACGGCATCGGCATTTTCAAAACTGATACACTCCATCCCTGCACCACTCAGTGCCCGTTCAAGTACCCAGCGGATAGAACTGTCATCATCAACGATCCAAACTTTTCCTCGTTGCATAGTCACTCCTACTTAACGGTTATTTCTTGATAGGCAGGTAAATGGAAAATTCCGTATGCCCTGGCCAACTGGTAAATTCAATTTTGCCCGCATGTTGGTCGATAAGATTACGTGCTATGGATAAGCCAAGTCCAGTTCCTCCTTCATACCCGCTGACCATCGGGTAAAAAAGCGTATCCTGAATATTGGGAGGAATACCAGGCCCATTATCTTCAATATCAATTCGGGCTGCCAATCGGTAACGCTCCCCTTGTAAGGTAATCTGGAATGCGGTTCGCGTTCTCAGAGTGATAATTCCTCCCTTCTCACCGAGTGCTTTTAGGGCATTACGGGTGATATTCAGTAATACCTGTTCAATCTGGTCAGGATAATGCGCCAGCTCAGGTAAGCTCGGATCATAATCTTTAATCAGCGTGACATTGGCGGGCATTTCCAGCGAAACCAATTGACAGACCCGCTCGACCACATGGTGAATGCTCTGGCGGGTTTGGGCGCCGGGATGCTGTGGTCCCAGCAAGCGATCAACCAGATTCCGTAGCCTGTCTGCCTGTTCAATGATCACTTGGGTATATTCCCTCAAGGACGGATCAGGCAGCGCCTTGGCAAGCAACTGTGCGGCTCCCCGCAGCCCGCCGAGAGGGTTTTTGATTTCATGTGCCAGTCCCCGAACCAATTCCCGCGCAGCCGCCTGCTGTGCTTGTTGGATCTGCTCTTGGCTTAACCGGCGTTGACTGTCCATAGATGCCAGTTCCAGCAGAACAAACTGTTCGGAAATTGGTTGGGCACTGAGCGACATCACATGAGAGTGATTATTGATCACCAATATGACTTCGTTATCGGTAAAGCCATGACCGTTGATCAAACTGGAACGCATCAATTCTGTATCCAGTGAAATATAACTAAACAGGATAGGAAGCGGCGTGCCGAATAATTTACGGGAACTTTGTGCCAGAAGTTGCATGGCAGAATGATTGGCGTAGCGAATCACTAAATCATTATCCAGTATCAGGACGTTGTTTATCTGTGAGTCGAGAATCTGTTCTGCTTTGGGCAAACTAACCATTGTCATTCAGTTCCTGCACTTTTTTGGTGCGTTGTAGCTTATTTAAGCATAGTTCGATGAATCCTTTTACTCAGCATATATCGTCAATCATGATGTCATTGTGTCTATGCGAGGGAAAAAAGCCCATCCAAGGATGGGCCAAAAGTTTCACGGCAACAAAAAAACACAAGTAATGCCCTCACGTTATGGGGCATTACCTGATAAAGCACTACACACTGTAATACAGTTCAAACTCCAGAGGATGTGGTGTCATGCGAACACGTTCAATTTCCCCATTCAATAAAGTGATATAAGCATCAATCGTATCATCGGTAAAAACACCACCGCGCGTCAGGAATTCACGGTCGGCATCTAATGCGGCCAGCGCTTCTTCCAAAGAAGGGGCCACGGTTGGGATCTCTTGGGCTTCTTCTGCGGGCAAGTCATACAAGTTTTTATCCATCGCGTCACCTGGATGGATTTTGTTGATGATGCCATCCAAACCTGCCATCAACAGCGCAGAGAAGGCCAGATAAGGGTTCGCTGCGGGATCAGGGAAACGCACTTCAATACGGCGAGCTTTGGCACTGGCGACCACCGGGATACGGATAGACGCAGAACGGTTACGGGCAGAATAGGCCAGCATCACCGGGGCTTCAAAGCCAGGCACCAGACGTTTGTACGAGTTAGTTGTTGGGTTGGTAAAGGCATTTAACGCACGTGCGTGTTTGATGACACCGCCGATATAGTAAAGCGCCATTTCGGACAAGCCACCGTACTTGTCACCTGCAAACAGGTTAGTGCCATTTTTGGACAGTGACATATGACAGTGCATACCTGATCCGTTATCGCCCACCAACGGTTTTGGCATAAATGTTGCGGTTTTACCCAATTTATGGGCAACGTTATGAACCACATATTTATAAATCTGGGTTTCATCCGCTTTTTTGGTCATAGTATTAAAGCGGGTGGCAATTTCGTTTTGTCCGGCAGTTGCGACCTCATGGTGGTGGGCTTCAACGACCAGGCCCATTTTTTCCATGGTCAGGCACATGGCTGAACGCAGGTCTTGGGAAGAATCCACCGGAGGAACCGGAAAGTACCCGCCTTTAATGCCGGGCCGATGGCCTTTGTTACCGCCTTCATAGCGTGTGCCGCTGTTCCAGGCGGCTTCCGTATCATCGATATGATAATAAGAGCCAGAGATGGAGCTGCCGAAACGGATATCATCGAACAAAAAGAATTCGGGTTCTGGCCCAAATAAAACGGTATCAGCAATATCGCTTGCCCGCAGGAAATCTTCTGCGCGTTTGGCAATGGAGCGAGGATCGCGGCTATAGCCTTGCATGGTGCCGGGTTCAAGGATATCACAACGCAGGATCAGGGTGGCATCATTAAAGAAGGGATCAAGCATCGCGGTGCCTGGATCTGGCATGAGCACCATGTCGGATTCATTGATACCTTTCCAGCCACCGATAGATGAACCGTCAAACATTTTGCCATCTTCAAAGAAGTCTTCATCAACTTGGTGGGCAGGAATAGTGATGTGTTGTTCTTTACCTTTGGTGTCAGTAAAGCGTAAGTCAATAAACTTCACCTGATGTTCTTCAATCATGGACAAAACATGTTCAACGGACATACTGGCTCTCCTGGTTTACGTCGGCCTGATAAAACAGGGCAAGAAATAGGCTGTTTTATCTTAAAAGTTAAGGGCGATTGTGGATCTCTGTATGATCAATTTTATGAAATCACTATCGCTAAAGATAAATGCGAAAAGTGTGCCAATATTTAAAAATTATTTAATATCAATATGATAAAAAAGTATGGCAGAGGGAAGAGAAAAAATAAATAAGACAGGAGTATGGTTTTAGGTATTTCTGCACCAAAGTGGTGAATTCTGACAATGTGCTTGCATTATTATGGTGCGACTGGCCGGCTGAAATCTCGCAAACTTGCATCAAATTTTGCGGGAAGGAATGCCCTAGGCTGTCTACACCAAGCTCGCTTCTGTAGTTGACTCGGAACTTAAGGAACTCGCTAAATAAAGAGAAAACCGCCAATACTGCACAACTTTTAATACCAGTGCAACCATCCAAAGTGTATAATGCTGCACTTTTGTTCGGCGGCGGCCAAGTAAAACAGAATTCTTTTTGTGTACTGCATTGAGAGTGCATAAATGATCTTAGCGTTATCGGAATTTTTAAATGTCAAATGAAATCAGTAAGTTAAGAAATATAGCAATTATTGCTCACGTCGACCATGGCAAAACCACGCTGGTTGATAAACTCCTGCAACAGTCTGGCACCTTTGGGGAGCGTGCTGCAACAACCGAACGTGTGATGGATTCCAATGATCTGGAAAAAGAACGTGGTATTACCATTCTGGCAAAGAATACGGCGATCAAATGGAATGACTATCGTATCAATATCGTAGATACCCCAGGCCACGCCGATTTCGGTGGCGAGGTTGAACGTGTCATGTCAATGGTAGACAGCGTGCTGTTGCTGGTTGATGCGATGGATGGCCCAATGCCACAGACTCGCTTTGTTACCCAGAAAGCGTTTGCTCACGGCCTGAAACCGATTGTGGTGATCAACAAAGTTGACCGTCCGGGTGCTCGCCCTGACTGGGTGGTGGATCAGGTATTTGACTTGTTTGTGAACCTCGGTGCAACCGATGAGCAACTGGATTTCCCAATCATTTATGCTTCTGCACTGATGGGTGTTGCGGGTAACGAGCATACCGAAATGGCTGAAGATATGACTCCGTTGTATCAGGCAATCGTTGATCACGTTGAGCCACCTAAGGTTGACCTTGATGGCCCATTCCAGATGCAAATTTCGCAGTTGGATTACAATAACTACGTTGGGGTTATCGGTATCGGTCGCATTAAGCGCGGTATGGTAAAACCAAACCAAAACATCACGATTATCGACAGCGAAGGTAAAACGCGCAACGGTAAAGTCGGCAAGGTCTTTAGCCATCTGGGATTGGAGCGTATTGAGTCTGATAAGGCGGAAGCCGGCGACATCATCGCAATTACCGGTCTGGGTGATCTGAACATCTCCGATACCCTGTGTGAAGTTAATACGGTTGAAGCATTGCCTGCACTGGCCGTTGATGAACCTACCGTCAGCATGTACTTCTGTGTCAACACTTCACCGTTCTGTGGCCGTGAAGGTAAGTACGTGACTTCTCGCCAGATCCTTGATCGTCTGAAAAAAGAACTGGTTCATAATGTTGCACTGCGTGTTGAGGAAACGGAAGATCCAGACGCTTTCCGTGTATCTGGCCGTGGTGAACTGCACTTGTCCGTTCTGATCGAGAACATGCGTCGTGAAGGTTTCGAGCTGGGCGTTTCCCGTCCAAAAGTGATTTTCCGTGACATTGATGGCCGTAAGCAGGAACCTTTCGAGCAGGTTACTCTGGATATCGAAGAGCAGCACCAAGGCGATGTGATGCAGGCACTGGGTGAGCGTAAAGGTGAAATGCGTGACATGCTGCCTGATGGCAAAGGCCGCGTTCGTCTTGATTACGTTATTCCAAGCCGTGGCCTGATTGGCTTCCGTACTGAATTCATGACCATGACTTCGGGTACTGGCCTGTTGTATGCCACATTCAGCCACTATGATGATATCCGCCCAGGTGAGATTGGTCGTCGCCTGAATGGGGTACTGATTGCCAATGGACAAGGTAAGGCAGTGGCTTACGCGCTGTATAGTTTGCAGGAGCGTGGTAAGTTGTTCCTGGGTCATGGTACGGAAGTGTATGAAGGCCAGATCATTGGTATTCACTCACGTTCAAATGACCTGACCGTTAACTGTCTGACCGGTAAGAAACTGACTAACATGCGTGCGTCAGGAACGGATGAAGCGACAACACTGACTCCACATATCAAGAAAACATTGGAGCAGGCGCTGGAGTTTATTGATGATGACGAGTTGGTTGAAGTGACGCCAGTGTCAATTCGCTTGCGTAAGCGTCATTTGACTGAAAACGATCGCCGCCGTGCAAATCGTAGCAAAGACGTTTAATTTTTGGGTCATGTGTTGTATTTGATGACCTGAAAATCAATTGCTTAGGGCGCTTCGGTGCCCTGAGTTCTTTTATGATATCCCCTTCCAGCCATTTGTGATCTATCTCTGCTGATCGGTCGGTAGCCAGTCAAGAGCTTCAACGACGATTTATAAGACACTTCATAAGAAGAACAATTTATTTGTTTTTTTATCCCGCCCTTCTTTTTTCTTAATAAAAGTATGATAAAAGTACTAAACAATGAGCGTCAGTCAGGAGGGATTATGCTGTATATTTTCGATCTGGGTAACGTGATTATTAATATTGATTTTAAAAGAGTATTGGCTGTTTGGAGTAATCTGAGCGGGACACCACTGGCAACATTGACCCCCAAATTTTCGCAGGGAGAAACTATTGAAAAGCACGAGCGTGGGCAAATTAGTGACCCTGAATTTGCAGAAATGATGTGTGATGAAATGGATATCTCACTCAGTTTTGAACAATTTGCGGAAGGCTGGAATACAATCTTTGTCGGTGTCAGGCAGGAAGTCATTGAGCTAATGAATAAATTGCGTGCCGAAGGGCATCGTGTAGTTGTGCTGTCAAATACCAACCGTCTGCATTTTGATTACTGGTCAGTGCATTATCCTGAAGTTGCTGCATCAACGGATTTCCTTTATTTATCCCAGGATTTAGGTATGCGTAAACCAAATCTGGATATTTTTAACTATGTGCTGGCCGCAGAAGGTGTGGCAGCGGAACAAGCCATATTCTTTGATGATCTGTCAGAAAACGTCGAAGCAGCAAAAAAATCAGGCATCAATGCAATTCATGTGACTGACAAGAGTGTCATCCCCGATTATTTTAAGTCACATGATTTCTCGCTTCCCGCAAAAAATTAACATTGTTTGCTTATTGCAACGAAATAACAGGCAAGAGAAATGATCGCATTAATTCAGCGTGTAACACAGGCAAAGGTTGTTGTTGAAGGTGAGACGATTGGAGAAATTAGACAGGGGTTGCTGGTGTTGCTGGGGGTGGAAAAAGACGATACCCCACAGAAAGCGCAACGTTTATGCGACAAGGTAATGGGATATCGGGTATTCAGCGATGAACAGGGAAAAATGAACCTTAACGTTCAGCAAGCGGGTGGTAGTTTACTGGTTGTATCGCAATTTACATTAGCTGCGGACACGCAGAAAGGCTTAAGACCCAGTTTTTCGGGTGGAGCTGAACCACAAAAAGCAAAGGAACTTTATCGCGATTTTATTGAACAGTGTCGTGTAACGGGTGTAAAAACAGAAACGGGGAAATTTGCGGCAGACATGCAAGTCAGTTTGATAAATGACGGGCCAGTGACTTTTTGGTTGCAAGTATGATGGATTTTTCTGTCGACACAGGGCAACACACAAAAGAAGGGGTTGTTTCTATGTACCATCTGAGAGTACCTCAAACAGAACAAGAGTTGGACACCTATTACCAATTTCGTTGGGAGATGCTGCGTAAACCGCTTCACCAGCCCGTCGGGTCAGAGAAAGACGGTTACGATTCGATGGCTCATCACCAAATGGTGGTGGATGAACAGGGTAATCCGCTGGCTGTTGGGCGTTTATACATCAATGCAGACAATGAAGGCGCTATTCGTTTTCTGGCCGTTCATCCCAATGTACAACGAAAAGGTTTGGGGACACTGATTGCGATGGCATTGGAATCTGTAGCCAGACAGGAAGGTGTGAAACGAATTGTTTGCAGCGCACGGGAAAACGCGGTTGATTTCTTCGGTAAGTTGGGTTTTCAAAACAGGGGGTTGATCAATGGTGCTAACGCATTGCCGATTAGCCATTTTCTCATGATCAAACCGATAATAAGCCTTGATGATATCTTGCACCGTCCTGATTGGTGTGCGGAGTTGCAGCAAGCATGGTATAAGCAAATCCCTTTGAGTGAAAAAATGGGGCTTAGGATCACCCAATATACCGGGCAACGCTTCGTTACGACGATGCCGGAAGCCGGAAACCAGAATCCCCACCATACTATTTTCGCGGGTAGCTTATTTTCTCAGGCCACCTTAACGGCATGGGGATTGATTTGGTTGTTGTTACAGGAGCGCCAGTTAGGGGGAGATATCGTTTTGGTGGATGCCAACATTCGTTATCGGCAACCGATTACAGGGCGCCCCTGTGCAACTGCGGATTTCAATAATATGAGCGGCGATCTTGCCCGTCTTGCCCGCGGTAATAAAGCCCGCGTAACGGTGGAAGTGCAGGTTAGCGGGGAACATGGCGTAGGTAGTGTGTTCACCGGGACTTATATCGTCCTGCCTCCCGAACGTCTCACTAAAGCTTAATTTTTGCGCAGGGTTGGCTTTCCGTAGAGTGGCCTGTTGTTGAGTTCCCAGTTTCAGGATTATCTACGGAGGCCGGGGCTGTCGGGGTACAGCGGCTCGTTGAGATCAAACCTTGCTCAATAGATTGTGACTCCTTGTCTGATGATTTATCTTCAGCAACCAATGTCCCGTTGATGGTTCCCTTCACATCGTCAGCGGAGAGATCCCCCGTGAAAGCGAGTGAAAAATTGCCTTCTCCCTGAATAGTAAGCGGTATCCAGCCCCATTGTGGCAAGATGTTCAAATCTGCATTCATCCCTTTGAAATTGAGGTTAAAAGGCATATGAGCAGTTTGTTGTTCCGCTGAACCAGTCACTTGCAGCAGCCCTTCACGGGTAAAGCCATTCAGTTTATCAATAGTGACTTTGCCGTCTGTAGCGTGTAGTTGCAGATAAGGACGGGTTATTTCGACCTTGTTAAAGGTTCCCGCCGCCGCTTGTAGCGATGCCTGACCATTCCATAATCCCCACTTGCCATTTTTCAAGATATCCATGTTATTAATATGGGCTGCAAGGGTGGTGAGCTGGAACGGGAAATTGGGATTGGTATCAATCAATAGCGTATTATTGAGAGTAATATCGTTGAGTTTCACGCCTGAAATCCATTCTGGTGCGGGCTGTTTGAAATAATCGAGCCATGTTGGTGGCAGAGCATAAAGCAGCCCGGTGACAGAACTCTCTTTGAGGGTAAGCAACCGGTTTTTGCGATCCCATTGAGACTGGATATTGAACAACCCTTTTTGATAGTGGGTTGTCAGGCTTGCGATGGTAAAGGTATCACCAGAAAAACGGAATTTTCCAAGCGTGTCGCTGAACTGTGCATTATTCAACGTTATGTTCATCGCATTAAAATCAATCAACCCATCTTCGGCGTTCCAGCTGCCGTTGACTAAGCCTAAATTTTTGATAGAACTGTCCAGATAATCAACAGACCAGTTTTGCCCTTGCAGTTTGGCATTGGTGATATTGAGATCTTTGACATACATCGCCGGCAGATGACTGATTTTTCCTTTCAAATCACTCAGTGTCATCGGGGTTTGCCAGCGAATATCACTGAGCAGGATATTGTTCCAGCGCCAACTGCCGTCCGGTAATTGCTGACCATCGCCAGAAATGGCGCCTCGCAAAAATGTTGCGCCAAAAGCGTCGATAGTCAGGGCTTTATTCTGGTAACTGCCTTGCACAACAGCATGTTCAACAGACATGTCATTGAAACGGATATTACTGGCACTGAATTGATATTTTCCATGACCAAATGGGTTGTCCCTGGCAGGAACCCAGGGTGTAATGCCGCCCGTGATATTCTCCCCCTGAATACGCGTATTGGGACTCTCTAGCTGAATATTCATCTGGTTCAGTTGCAGGATATCCGCTTGTAAAAGAGGAGGAAGTTGATTTTCAGACAGTATCAATGTCCCTTGTTGCAATGTCAGACGACGGAGATTTTTGGGGGACAGTAAATGCTGCCATTTGAAATCGAGATGAATGGTATCGGCATTGAGTGAGAAAGGACTTTGTGTATCGTGAAGGTCGATGTGGTTTAGTGATAGGGTAGCAGGCTGCAGCCAGCTATGGCTGATGCTTTCAATACTGACTTGATAATGTCCTTGCCTGCTGAACCATTGGCTTAACTGTTTGGCTCCCCAATGCGTCTGGGCAACAGCATAGAAAACGATGATTGCCAGAATTAGCATTAATAGAAGAGTGACAAAAAATTTCCCTAACCACCTCATATTTCACCTCAACTGTGTGACCTTCCAATAGAAGCCCTTTTATGCCGTAAAATAGAGCCGCACTCAATAGATGTTTTAGGCAAAAAAAGAAAACTCCCGCAGGTAAGGCGGGAGAGAAGCATTATACAAAAAACGGCTGACTATTTTTCTTGGGGAAAAATGAGGTTAAGCATAATGGCGGTTAACCCACCAGCGGCAATGCCTGAAGAGAGTAAGTTTTTCAACCAATCAGGGGCAAACTGTAAAATCAGCGGTTGTTGAGAAATACCTAACCCCACAGCCAGGGACAGTGCGATGATCATAATGGCACGACGATTCAGCGGCTCACGGGAAACGATTCTGACACCAGATGCAGCGATAGTGCCGAACATCACAATCGTTGCTCCTCCCAGAACAGGCTCAGGAATATGTTGTACAAAACCCGCCACGGCGGGAAACAGCCCCAATAGGATCAGCATGGAAGCAATCATGTAACCGACATAGCGGCTGGCAACACCAGTGAGTTGGATCACGCCATTGTTCTGACCAAAACAGGAGTTTGGAAACGTATTAAACACGGCTGACACCATAGAATTAAGGCCATTTGCCAGCACACCGCCCTTGATACGTTTTATGTAAAGTGGGCCGCTGACAGGTTGCCCGGAGACATCTGAGGTGGCTGTGATATCACCAATTGTTTCCAGTGATGTCACCATAAAAATCAGAATCAGTGGGATCAACAGATTCCAGTCAAAAGACAAGCCATAATAGAGTGGCGAAGGAATTGTGATGATTGGTGCATCTTCGTGCGGTATTGAAGTGGGTAACCTATCCATATACCAGGCCAGCAGATACCCCACTGCCATGGCGATGACCAGAGAAGCAACACGCAAGTAAGGGTTATTTTGGCGATTCAGCAATACGATAACCGCAAGAACAACTCCCGCCAGCAGCAAGTTTTCAGATGCGCCAAATGTGCCATCTTGAATCGCAGAATAACCACCACCAATCGAAGTTAATCCCACCTGAATTAGTGATAACCCAATGATCATCACCACAATACCGGAAACCAGAGGGGTAATAATCCGTCTTGCCAAATGTAACACTCGTGAGAGCAGCACTTCCGTCATTGAAGCGAGCATCAGTGTACCGAACAAGGCTGCCATCATCGTTGGAATATCTGCACCGCCCTTTTTCAATGCCAGGCCACCCATAATAAGTGGGGCAACGAAATTAAAGCTGGTGCCTTGGATTGAAAGCAACCCTGAGCCAATGGGTCCCCAAGAGCGAATTTGAATCAGTGATGCTAAACCTGAAGCAAACAGGGACATACTGATAATGCGTTGGGTATCCTGTTCTGGAAGCCCCAGAGCCTGGCAAATCAACATCGCTGGCGTAATAACAGCCACAAACATGGCCAGTAAATGTTGGCATGCAGCAAATAAGGCGTGTGGAAGCGGTGGCTTATCTTCCAGATGATAGATCAGTTCGTTGTTTGATTTATTGGATACTTCTGATGAATTGGATTCACGGGGTAAATTGACCATGTTGTGAAATTCCAGATAGACAAAAAGCGCATTTTAATGATTCTTATCATTAAAGCAATCGTTTGCGTTAAGTTTTCATCATGAATTGTGGTTCAATCCCGTCACATTTTTAAATGTTTTAACTTGTGTTTATGCGTAATTTTATTTCTAATCCAACCCTTACCTGCTCTTGGCGTTTTTATAGGATGATTATAACGTCACATTAAGTTCACATAATATTAACAATGGATGAGGTACATCAATGTATCATCTGGATATTTATGGCACGCTCGTTGCTGCCACACTGGTTTTGCTACTAGGAAGAAAACTCGTACAATCAGTCCCATTTCTTGAGAAATATACGATCCCGGAGCCAGTCGCAGGTGGATTATTGGTTGCATTAGTTCTGCTGGCAGTTAAACAATCCATAGGCTGGGAAGTCAGTTTTGATTTATCTCTCCAAGAGCCTCTCATGTTGATGTTCTTTGCCACAATCGGCTTGAACGCTAACCTTGCCAGCCTGAAAGCCGGCGGAAAATCGTTGGTCATTTTTGTCTGCGTGGTTGTTGGCCTGTTATTTGTACAGAACACCGTGGGCATCGCATTGGCGAAAATGCTTGGCCTTGATCCATTAATGGGATTGCTGGCAGGCTCCATTACACTATCTGGTGGGCATGGAACAGGTGGCGCTTGGGGTAAAGTATTCACTGAGCGCTATGGCTTTGAAAATGCCACGGAAGTGGCAATGGCATGTGCAACATTCGGCCTGGTTTTAGGTGGACTGATAGGAGGTCCGGTTGCCCGCCTGTTGGTGAAAAATACCAAAACGCCAGGGCTGGGGGCTGAGGATACCGAGCTGCCGACGGCATTTGAGAAACCTTATACGGGTCGGCTTATTACACCATTAGTGATGGTGGAAACGATTGCTATGATTTCCATTTGCCTATTGGCAGGTAAGTTTATTGAGAAACTGCTACAAGGCACGGCCTTTGAATTGCCGACATTCGTCTGTGTCCTGTTTGTTGGTGTTATTCTTAGTAACGGTCTGTCTCTGCTTGGTTTTTATCGGGTATTTGATCGAGCGGTTTCGGTCTTAGGTAATGTCAGTTTATCGCTGTTCCTGGCTATGGCATTGATGAGTCTTAAACTGTGGCAATTGGCTTCCCTTGCGTTGCCAATGTTGATCATTCTTGCCGTACAAACAGTGGTTATGGCTTTGTATGCTGTTTTCGTCACTTACCGCATAATGGGTAAGAATTTCGATGCCGCCGTATTATCAGCCGGCCACTGTGGTTTTGGCTTAGGTGCAACACCAACAGCTATCGCGAATATGCAAGCGATCACCGACCGTTTTGGACCATCGCATGTGGCATTCTTACTCGTACCTATGGTGGGGGCATTCTTTATTGATATCGTTAATGCTGCCGTCATCAAATTGTATCTGCTATTACCGGTATTCCCATCTGTAGCAGGTTAAATTAGTACACTTTTGTCTCGCCTGATATCCTGGCGAATATGCCGCTGAAATACTCAGCGGCTGGCACTTAAGCATGACTATATTGGGAACTATCCGGCAACCAGCGTTCAATCAACGCTTTGGCGTGTTCAGGATAGTATTGGTGGATATAGCGGGCGATACGCTGAACTTCGGGTAGCATACTTTGGTCGCGCAATAAATCCGCGATCCTGAATTCTGCATTACCTGTTTGGCGTGTACCCAGCAGTTCACCTGGCCCACGGATCGCCAAGTCTTTCTGGGCAATCACAAAACCATCATTACTGTCGCGTAAAACTTGCAGGCGAATTTTGGCTGTATGGGTCAGTGGCGTTTTATAGAGCAGGACACAGTGAGAAGCGATGGCTCCACGCCCGACGCGCCCTCGAAGCTGGTGCAACTGAGCCAATCCCAGCCGTTCGGGATTATCGATGATCATCAGGCTGGCATTGGGCACATCCACCCCGACTTCAATGACCGTAGTGGCAACCAGCAATTGTATTTCACCTTGCTTGAATGCCGCCATAACGGATTGTTTTTCTGCCGGTTTCATCCGCCCATGCACTAAGCCAATTTTCAATTCAGGCAACGCCAGTGTCAGCGCTTCGCTGGTTGCCTGTGCGGCTTGTGCTTCCAGTACCTCCGAATCTTCGATCAGAGTACATACCCAGTAAGCCTGACGCCCTTCATCCAGACAGGCGCTTTTGATACGTTGGATAATGTCGTTCCGGCGAGTATCTGGGATGGCAACCGTTGTGACGGGCGTTCGGCCTGGTGGCAATTCATCAATGACGGAGGTATCCAGATCGGCGTAGGCGGTCATTGCCAATGTGCGTGGAATAGGGGTCGCTGTCATGATCAACTGATGGGGATGGAAGCCTTGTTCGCGTCCTTTTTCCCATAATGCCAGACGTTGATGAACACCGAATCGATGTTGCTCATCAATAATCACCAGTGCTAATCCGGCAAATTTTACCTGTTCCTGAAACATGGCATGAGTACCGACAATCATGCTCACGTGACCGCTTGCTATCGCCTCTTGCTGTGCCTGACGCGCCTTACCTTTCTGCTTGCCAGCCAGCCAACCGACCTGAATACCGAGCGGCTCAAGCCATTGGCGGAAGGTATTGGCATGTTGCTCTGCTAAAAGTTCAGTTGGTGCCATCAGGGCCACCTGCTTGTCGTGAACAATGGCTCGAACGGCTGCCAGCGCTGCCACCAATGTTTTTCCCGAACCGACATCCCCTTGTATCAGGCGCATCATGGGGACATTTTTTGCCAAATCATGTTCTATTTCTGCCACAACACGGGCTTGTGCGCCTGTGGGGGAGAATGGCAACTGGCTCAGGAGCTTCTGCTTTAGCGAATCATCTGCCATCAGAGGGTATGCATGAAAGCGCTGGGTTCCAGCCCTGACGGCTAACATACTTAAATGATGCGCCAGCAACTCTTCCAGAATTAACCTTCGCTGGGCTGGGTGCCGGCCATTCTCTAAATCGGCCAACGAAGCCTCCGGCGGAGGGTAGTGCAATGTACGCAGTGCATCGGGCAGACTGATGATCTTCCGGCTGAAT
Source organism: Xenorhabdus sp. SGI240 (assembly GCF_040081915.1). NCBI lineage: Bacteria > Pseudomonadati > Pseudomonadota > Gammaproteobacteria > Enterobacterales > Morganellaceae > Xenorhabdus > Xenorhabdus sp. SGI240. The sequence goes on along the minus strand of NZ_JBEBMB010000044.1, from coordinate 73,772 downwards.
TCTTCCGGCAGTAATTCATTGATGGAGCAGGTGGACAATATTTCCAATGCCTGATCGATTAACTTGCGCAGCGTTGTCTGACGTACTCCCTCAGTCGTGGGATAGATGGGGGTTAACGTCTCTTGCAGTTGGACGCAGTTGGCGTGTTGCTGGACTTTATATTCAGGGTGGATAATCTCTGATCCTTGATTCCCTTGGCGAATTTCGCCATAAGCGACAACGTGCTTTCCTGCGGCCAGATTATTTTTCATGGCGGCAGTAAAATTGAAGAAACGCAGGGTCAATATGCCAGTGCCATCACTGATTTGGCAGGTCATGATGCGCCGACGTCCAAAAGCCACATTTGTACGTAATATTTCACCGGTTACCGTAGCATAAATTCCGGGCAGTAACTCATTAATGGCATACAGGCGGGTTTGATCCTCATAGCGGAGTGGCAAGTGCAAAAGCAAATCCTGTAGATTGACCAACCCTAACTTAGCGAGCTTAGTGACCTGATTGGCTCCAACGCCACGTAACGTGGTTAAGGGGATGGCATCAAGTAATTGGCCTTTCATACGATTTCTCCGTCAGTGTGATTTATTTCCTTGTTGATGGTGCAGTTGTTTTTTGCATAGCTGACCACCATGATTCACTTGCGATGATTTGCCCTTGTTTATCTATCAAAGGTTGTTCCAGGCCCGTACGGTGAGAAACGGTGACCAACACGGGATACCCTCCTTCAAACAGTAACCTTTGCTGCTTCTCTTCCGGCAGAATACTTTTCTCCCGCCGGTACATGCCTGCCAATTGGCGTTGCCGTTGTGCTTCATACAGAACAAGGCATCCGCAACAGCGACATTCAATATGGGGTTTGTGAATTTCTTCTAAACAGATTGTCAGGTCAGGTTGACGCATTGCCATCATCTGGCAAATGCGTGCGTAACGTTTAGGATTCATAACCTCTAGTTTCGGTTACGGCTGACTCGCATCACGTCTGGCATGATACGTATCTTACGCATGATATTCGCCAGCTGGATACGGTCTTTGGTCGTCAGTCTGATGAAAGCACAATAGACACGGCCATCTTTTTCCTCTGTATTCATGCTTTGAATACTGGAGTTTACATCGTTAATGGCCGCAGTCAGATTTGCCAGTGCCCCCTGATGGTTAAACATATCGACTTTAATTTCAGCAATAAAATCGCTATTGATATCTTTATCCCACTCAACCGGCATGAATTTTTCCGGCTCTTTCTGATATCCACGGATATTGCGACAGGATTCGTGGTGGATGACTAAACCTTTTCCGGGGCTGATATGGGCAATAATCGGGTCGCCTGGAATGGGGCGACAACATTTGGCAAAAGTAATCAGAATACCATCAGCGCCCTTGATAGGCAGCTTACGGGAAGGATTGCCGTTGTTGTGGGGTATTTTCTCGGGTGAACCCAATAATAAGTTGCGGGCGACAACCACGCTCATGGCATTACCCAGACCGATTTCCGCCAACAAATCATCCAAAGTAGCGAGCTTCATTCTTACCAGCTCTTTGTTGATATTTTCTTGCGGAATATCGGTAATTTTTGTGCCGTTACCGAGCGCATGATTGAGCAGGCGGCGCCCCAAACTAATGGAATCATCCCGTTTCAGGTTTTTCAGTAACTGGCGAATTTTGGCGCGTGCTTTGGAACTCACGACAAAGTTCAGCCATGCAGCATTAGGGCGGGCACCGGGCGCAGTAATAATTTCGACCGTTTGCCCACTACTAAGCGTTTGTGAAAGAGGATAAGGCAGACGATCAACGCGGGCACCAACACAGGCGTGGCCGATATCGGTATGGACGGCATAGGCAAAATCGACAGGGGTCGCGCTAGCCGGTAACTCAACAATTCGTCCTTCAGGGGTAAAAACGTAAATCTCATCAGGGAACAAATCGGATTTAACGCTTTCAATAAATTCAAAAGAGCTGCCGGCACTTTGCTGGAGTTCCAGCAAGCTTTGCATCCAACGCTGGGCACGAACCTGCGCAGTTGTACCAGATTCCCCTTGCTCTTTATAGGCCCAATGCGCGGCAACCCCCATTTCCGCCATTTGATCCATATCTTCGGTGCGGATCTGAACTTCGACGGGAACGCCATGCGGGCCTATCAGGGAGGTATGGAGGGATTGGTAACCGTTGGCTTTTGGGATGGCAATATAATCTTTCACTCTACCCGGGCGTGGCTTGTACAAACTGTGCATTTGCCCCAGTACGCGGTAGCAGGTATCAAGATTATTGACGATGACACGAAAGGCGTAAATATCCATAATGGAATGGAAACGCTGCTCTTTCAGACGCATCTTACGATAGATCGAATAGAGATGTTTTTCGCGGCCACTGACGGTGCATTTGATACCGGCATCGGTTAACCTGCCTTCAATCTCCGACAGAATTTTCTGGATCATCTCTTTGCGATTACCGCGAGCGGCTTTCACAACTTCTTTAATTACGCGATAACGGTTCGGATACAGGGCCTCAAACCCCAGTTCCTCCAGCTCGGTTTTTAGGTGATGAATACCCAGACGATGAGCCAGTGGACTATAAATTTCCAGCGTTTCCCTGGCAATGCGCCGCCGTTTATCGGGGCGCAGGGAACCAAGGGTTCGCATATTGTGCGTACGGTCTGCCAGTTTGATCAAAATGACGCGGATATCCTGCACCATCGCCATGATCATTTTGCGGAAGTTTTCAGCCTGTGCTTCCTTTTTATCACGGAAGTTGAGCTTATCCAGCTTGGATACACCTTCCACCAATCCGGCAACAGCCGTGCCAAATAACTGTTCTATATCCTGAAATGTTGCAGGGGTATCTTCAATGACATCGTGCAAAAGTGCCGCCATAAGTGTTTCATGGTCAAGGCGCATTTCAGCCAAAATACAGGAAACGGCGACGGGGTGAGTGATGTATGGCTCACCGCTGGAGCGGGTTTGCCCTTCGTGGGCATCCCGCGCAACCACATAGGCCTGTTTAAGCAGATCAATTTGATCTTCAGGCAAATATTTTAGAACCAGCTGATTCAGGCTTTCAAACAGGTACAAGGCAGACCTACCGTAAAATTAACGACGACCTTCAGCGATGGCAGAAACGGCTTTGATTTCTGCGGCTTCTTGCTCTTGCCGTTCCTGACGTTCACGAACATCAAGAATTTTGTTGTTGATAAGGCCTTGCTCGATTTCACGCAGGGCGATAACAGTCATCTTATCGTTTTCTTCTGGAACGAGGGGATCTTTGCCACCTACTTGCAATTGGCGTGCTCGGCGAGCAGCGACCAACACCAGGTCAAAACGGTTACCAATTTTTTCTACTGCGTCTTGAACAGTTACGCGTGCCATATGTGTGCTACTCCACAGATAAATAAATGACTGGGCATCATACTGAAACTTGGTTCAGTCTGCCAATAATTTGCTGATTAAGGCATCATGCCGCTGGGTCTGACGATCTAATCGTAGACGCTCTGAACGAATAATAGATTGTAAATCGGCCAGTGCCGTATTGAAATCGTCATTGATGATGACGTAATCATATTCGTTGTAGTGTTCCATTTCCGCGACAGCCTGAGCCATGCGTTTGGCAATGATTTCTTCGCTGTCCTGACCGCGCCCACGCAGGCGGCGGAGCAACTCTTCCTTAGAAGGTGGAAGAATGAAAATGCTGCGAGCTATTGGCATTTTCTGGCGGATTTGCTGTGCACCTTGCCAGTCAATATCAAGAAAAACATCAACGCCACTGGCGAGTGTATCTTCGATGACTTTTCGGGATGTGCCGTAATAGTTACCAAAAACACAGGCATATTCCAAAAATTCATCATGGTTGATCATATTTTGAAATTCATCCACCGTGACGAAAAAATAGTGTTCACCATGATTTTCGCCCGGGCGAGCGTGCCGTGTTGTATGCGAGACAGAAACCTGAGTGTCATACAAGGGCTGGGTTTTTAATAAAGCCTGAATAAGGCTTGATTTGCCTGCTCCACTCGGCGCAGAAACAATATATAACGTTCCTTGGTTCATGATGATTTCTTGACTGATTGGGTATAAATGCAAGCGCAGGAATATAAGATCCCACATAGTATACACGGATACGTTAATCCATGCAGCGTTACAATACATGCCAACAGGTATTTCACCAAAATATTTTCTTAACAAACGGGCATTAATGAGATTTTTTGCGAAACATTTTCAGCAAAAATAGTCGGTTGCAGAAATTGCACATTTACTTTTCGAAACGCTTCGCAAAATTCTTTTTTGCCACTTGGTAAAAATTCTCCTGCTTTTTATTCTCTGCCCATGTCTTGGGAATCAATTTTCAGGAAGCCGTTTTAAGGAAACCAAGGAGCAAGGATGCTTAATTTTCTCATCAGTTTTTTAATAGCAGTATGGATATTGCTATCTGGTATGCCAATGGCATTTGCAAACAAGGTTCAGTGTCCTGACTGGGCACAAGAAAAATATCAGCATGAAATTAATCAACTGACACAGCAGGTGGCTAAATGGGATTATCTTTATCGCCAGCAGGGAATGAGTGAAATAGATGATGAAATTTACGATCAATTATTGGAAACCTTGAGAATTTGGCAAAGTTGTTTAAATCACGGAGCAGACAGCGCTTTACTTGATGTTAGCCCTGTAGCCGACACTTCTGTGATCCCTGGGCTTTCATCTGAGATACAGTCAGGGAAACAGCTTCATCCTGTCCAGCACACAGGCTTGCATAAGTTGAAAGGAATACAGGAAATTAGCCAGTGGTTACAGGGCCGCACAGGGGTGTGGCTGCAACCTAAAATCGATGGTGTTGCAGTTACTTTGGTGTATGACAAAGGTCAATTAGTGCAGTTAATCAGCCGGGGTAATGGTATTGAAGGAATAGACTGGATGGATAAAAGCGCGTTTATTCCCAGTATTCCTCAGCGGATTAAAAATGCCCCTGAACATTTGGTATTACAAGGTGAGCTTTTCTGGCAGCAGGAACAGCATCGGCAGTTTGTTGAGGGGAGTCAGGGAGCGCGTAGTAAAGTTGCGGGCTTAATGATACGTAAAACTCCGGCACCGGAACTGAAACAAGTTGGTATTTTTATTTGGGGCTGGCCGGATGGGCCAAATGAAATGGCGGTGAAGCTGGAAAAATTGGCAGAAATGGGTTTCCCCATCACACAGCAACATAGCCACCCCATTGCCACAGCACAAGATGCCGAAAAAAGATGGAAAGATTATTTTGTCCGGTCCCTCCCTTTTGCTACGGATGGTGTTGTGTTACGCCAAGAGGTTGAACCGACAGGCCGGCAATGGCGAACCGCATCAAATAGTTGGGCGGTTGCATGGAAATATCCACTGCGGCAGCAAATGACAACCGTGAAAGGTGTTAATTTCACAATAGGCCGGACAGGGAGAATAACCGTTGTATTGGCGCTGGAAAAAGTAAAGGTGGATGATCGACAGGTGAGTCGAGTCAACATCGGTTCGATCAAACGTTGGAAGCAGTGGAATGTCTATCCTGGCGATAAAATTACGGTGGCACTGGCGGGGCATGGTATACCTAAACTCGATAAAGTGGTGTGGCGTATGACGGAACGCCCTGACATTCAACCACCTAATGAGCAGGATTATCATTTTCTGAGCTGCCTGACATTCGATCATCAAAATGAAATGAATAATGATCATTATTGCCAGCCACAGTTTATCGCTCGCCTGACATGGCTTGGGGAAAAATTGAAAATGAAAGGCATTGGACAAGGAACGTGGTCAGCATTGGTAAAACATGGTCTGGTGGCAAATTTAACGGATTGGCTGGATTTGGATAAGGAAAAGCTTGGGGCAGTGACCCATATTGGAACTAAACGGGCAGAATTGATCTTTTCCCAATTTCAACAGGCAAAGTTACAGCCACTTTCGCTATGGTACGAAGCCATTGGTCTGCCTTATGCCAGGCACTTTACGGATAAACAAGCAGATAAACTGGGATGGCAGTGGGAAACGATATTATCCGGTGCAAAAGCGAAAAACACATTAACAGTAAAACAAAGAGAAAAAATCCTGGCCTTTTTACAGCATCCTGAGATTAAGGTGGTAATTCATATTTTGTCTTTACGGGACATTGAGAATAAACAAGAGATATTAAGTGAATAGGGGCAAAAGGCTGCCCCTGAGGTTCGTTATGGTATCAGTGGTCTGTGCCATCGTAATTGAAGATAGGTAAACCAAGGCGATAACGAATAGCAATTAATCGTGCAGCGAGTCCCGCAACAAGCGTAATCAAGATGACGCTGTTCGGGGGTAATGGCGTATGCAGTAAGGCAATATAGAGCCAGGCTGCGGCAAAAGAGACACCGGCATAAATCTCTTTTTGGAATACCAAAGGGATGGTATTACAAAACATATCGCGCAATACGCCACCAAAAACGCCAGTGATGACGGCGGCAATAGCGGCAATAATCGGGCTGTAGTGCATATCTAACGCGATTTGGGCACCGATGATGGAGAAGACGATTAAGCCAATGGCATCAAGAATGAGAAATAGTCGGCGTAGATGTTTCATCATGGGGGCAACCCATATAGTGAGCACAGCCGCGCAGGCAACGGTCACGATATATTCTGGATTTTTTACCCAGCCGAGGGGATAGTGCCCCAAAATAATATCACGGACAGTGCCACCACCGATGGCTGTCACGGAAGCAATAATGATAACGCCGAATACATCCATTTTTCGACGACCTGCGGCTAGGGCACCTGTCATGGCTTCAGCCGTAATACCGATGATATAAAGGACACTGAGTAACATAAATTTAATTACATGAAATATAACGTAGAAGTAAAGGGTACTGTTGAAATAATAACGTTTCGACTGAAATTTTTTAGCCGAATTTGAATGAAATTAGTTTTTATTATCCGAAACCTCGCAAAATAAGGCAGTAAAATGGTTTTTAAGGAACGTCAGATTACATTCTATAGCCGTAGCCATCAGATAACGAATATAAATGCTTGGACGCCAGACAGCCAATGGTTAGTATACGATGTTCGTCCCGATGGTGCTTCTTTTTCCGGGTTAACGATAGAAAAAATTCATGTTAATCATGGGCAAACTGAAATTATCTATCAGGCAAAGGATGGCGCTCATGTCGGCGTGGTGACTGTCAGTCCACAAGAGCCTGTTCGTTATGCCTTTATTCATGGCCCGGAAAAACCCGATGCACAGTGGCAATATGATTTTCATCATCGCCGTGGTGTCATTGTTTCCGATATACAGCCAAATGTGGCAATTAACATTGATGCTATGGATATTACTTCACCTTATACCGCTGGCGCTTTGCGCGGTGGAACACATGTCCACGTTTTCAGCCCCGATGGCTGTCGTCTAAGTTTTACCTACAATGATCATGTGATGCACGAGTTAGATCCTGCGCTTGATTTACGTAATGTGGCGGTGGCCGTTCCTTTGCGAGCTGTAATGCCAGCCAAAAAACATTCGAGGGAATATGGTGGTCGCTATTTCTCGGTTGTGGTTAGCGAGACTACGGCTTGCCCGCGTCCCGGCAGTGATGACATCAATCGGGCGTATGAAGAAGGATGGATTGGACAGCAAGGATATCGCAAAGATAATGGTCAATGGCAGCGTTGGGCACTGGCTTTTATTGGGGATACATACGCCACCAATGGCGAAAAAATACCGGAAATTTATCTCGTTGATCTGCCGGAAAACAACGATGAATATGCCATTGCGGGCGGTCAACCTTTAGCGGGTACAGAAACAACATTACCGACACCGCCTGCGGGAGTGAAACAGAAACGCCTGACTTTTACGCACGATAATCGCTGGCCGGGAGTGGTGACGGTTCCACGTCATTGGCTAAGAACATCGCCGGATGGCAATAAAATCTGTTTTCTGATGAAAGATGAAAAAGGGATTGTCCAGCTATGGTATATCTCACCAAATGGTGGTGAACCCATGCAGATTACTTACAGTAAAAACAGCATACAATCTGCATTTAGCTGGGATAGCCGTGGGCGGTTTATTGCCTGTGTTTGTGATAATAGTGTTGTTCTCTGTGATAGCCAGACTGGAAAAATGCAGCGTTTAACAGAGCACACTGATGATGCACCTTCCGCTGATGCGATAGTGATATCACCGGATGATCGCTATGTCGCTTTTATGCGTGATATTGACGGTTACCGACAAATATTTGTGGTGGAAACTGGGATTATCTGAAAACAAATAGAGCAAAATGGGCATTGCCGATGAATGGTGATGCCCGATAATACGCTGATATCGCCCATAGTTTTTATTCTAAGTATCGTGGTCTACAGTTTCGGGTGTAGGCAGTATGACGATTGGATTTTTATCGAGCTGTTCTATACGATGTTTGGGGGATTGCTCTGCGCTATTTTGATCGGAACGCGCATAATCGTAGGGAAGCAGAAACGTGTCTAAGAAGGCAGAAAACGGCAGGTCGATCGCAAGCAAGGGTTTCATAAGCCATCCCGTTTTGTCATCTTGCAACATGCCAATATTGGCTTTTGCTCCAGAATAATAACCTTGATAGGGACCGCTGTGGGTCATGATGCTGGAACAGCCAGTAAGTAGTAACCATCCTAATGTGGTACATAGTAATAGAGGTACTTTACAATTTTTCATCGTTTCCATGATCTCAATGAGTTAATTTGCCAATGTCCAGATACTTTATTCGCTATTAACGCCACTTTTCCAAAGCATGACGGGTATTTTAAAGCTATTGACCCTTTAAAGCTATTTACCCTTTAATGCTGTTTACCTTTTAATACTATTACTATAGTCAGGTAATATTCAGTTTGCTATAGCGTTTATCGCCAAAAAGCACACAATATGTGGTTTAAAACACATAACTTACTGTTAATTAGTGCCAATATTTAATGGGTGGTAAGCCATCATTTATGGGGAACAAGGGAAAATGACTCATTTTCCGGATGATTAACCTTTGGTAAAGGAAGCGGGTCATGAGTGATATTGCACTGACAATGAGCTTGCTGGCGCTGTCTGCCGCATTGGGGTTATGGATAGGCAACTGGCGAATACGGGGTATTGGTCTTGGAATTGGTGGGGTTTTGTTTGGTGGGATTATAATTGGCCATTTTGCCCAGATGTATTCTCTGTCTCTCAGTAATGACATGCTGCATTTTATTCAGGAATTTGGCTTAATTCTGTTTGTTTATACTATTGGTATTCAAGTTGGGCCGGGCTTTTTTTCTTCCCTGCGGGTTTCTGGCCTTAAATTAAATGGGTTTGCTGTCCTGATTGTTATTATTGGTGGATTAGTTGCTGCAATTATTCACACATTGTTTGATGTACCTTTACCCATTATTTTAGGTATTTTTTCCGGTGCAGTGACAAATACGCCATCTTTAGGGGCAGGGCAGCAAATTCTGGCAGATTTAGGATCTGACCCTTCATTGGTCAGCCAAATGGGTATGGGATATGCGATGGCTTATCCTATGGGAATTTGCGGTATTTTGCTGGTTATGTGGTTGGTTCGCCTTTTTTTCAGAGTCAGAATTGAACAGGAAGCCAATTCGTTTGATAACCAGAACAATCAGGGGCGAGAACTGCTCCAGACAATGAATATCGCTGTATGTAATCCAAATTTAAATGGATTAATGATACAGGATATTCCGTTGCTCAATAATAATGATGCAGTGGTATGCTCCCGCCTAAAACGGCAGGATTTGTTGATGGTTCCCCAACCAACTACCGTGATTCAGAGTGGTGATCTGCTTTATTTAGTCGGGCAGCGGGAAGCGTTGAATCAGATCAGGCTGGTCATTGGGGAAGAGGTTGATGTTTCTTTATCTACTGCCAGTGATATTTTTCAATCCGTTAGGGTTGTGGTGACGAATGATGAAGTATTGAGCCAGAGGCTTGGGGCGCTCAATTTAAAACAGAAATATGATGTTGTCGTTACACGCCTTAATCGTGCAGGAATTGAACTGGTTGCCAGTAATAATGCCAGTTTACAGTTCGGCGATATCCTGAATATTGTCGGTCGTCCTGAAGCGGTGGAAGCCGTCACAAATCTTTTGGGTAACTCACAGCAAAAACTCCAGCAAGTACAAATGTTGCCTGTATTTATAGGAATAGGATTAGGGGTTTTATTAGGTTCGATTCCTCTATTTATTCCTGGTTTTCCCGCTGCGTTACGCTTGGGATTGGCGGGAGGGCCTTTAGTTATTGCGTTAATTTTGGGACGGATTGGCACGATCGGTAAACTTTATTGGTTTATGCCTCCTAGTGCGAACCTTGCATTACGCGAATTGGGGATTGTTATGTTTCTGGCGGTGGTAGGGCTGAAATCTGGCGGTAATTTTATTAATACACTGGTGCATGGCGAAGGGCTGGCATGGATTGGTTATGGTGCATTGATAACAATAGTCCCCCTGTTAGTTGTAAGCCTGCTGGCACGTGTTGTTATAAAAATGAATTATCTCAGCTTATGTGGGGTATTGGCTGGTGCCATGACCGATCCTCCCGCTCTGGCTTTTGCGAATGGAATTCATAGTACCAGCGGGGCTGCGGCGTTGTCATATGCGACAGTTTATCCATTGGCAATGTTTTTAAGGATTATGTCTCCCCAAATTTTGGCTGTTATTTTCTGGGCCTTATGATTTAGTGCATTAAGTATATTGTTTGATTCATTAAATGTGCTTTAGATCACAGAATACGGCCCAATTATCTTAATTTGGCTTCAATTTGAGATAGTAGAGGCAATTTAAAGTAAAAAATCCCTGCCTATTCAATTCATTAGAATAATATTTTTCTGGTTAAATATACGCAGTTCAGGGAAGGTATAAAAACAAGGAGTGTTTTCCTTTCCTATTGTGTGTGAAGAATTCTTTTGGGATTCTAATAACTACTGTCCTGTTCGCAGGTAAAAGTCCTCGTTATCATCTTGCTCCCTCCCTAAAATGAGGGAGCTTTTTTTTATTTTATTGCTAAGGACAGATTGCGATGCAAGATTCAGCGTCCTGCTGCTTGATGTGCTATTTCAATCTCTTCAGACAGAATACGAATACCTTCTTCGATCTTATCAATATCAGGAACATAGTTCATTCGCATACATTGATGGGCATGTGACCAATCGTGTTCTAGCCCCGGAAAGAAGAAATGTCCCGGCACCATCAGCACCTTGCGTTTCTTCAGCCGTTGATAAAGCTCTTCTGTCGTGATGGGTAAGTCTTTGAACCAGAGCCAGAGAAATATGGCCCCTTCCGGTTTATGGATAAGGCAGCGATCTTCCGAGATGTGGCGACGAATGATGGTAATCACGTTATCTACCCGTTGTTTGTAAAACGGTTGAATAACATTTTGTGACAGGCGGAACAGATCGTTACGTTTAATCATTTCCAGGGCGATGGCCGGCCCTATCCCTCCAGGGGATAAGCTGATAATGCCATTCATATTACTGATAGCATTGATGATTTTTTCATTGGCGATAATGATACCGCAGCGGGAGCCGGGTAGTCCGAGTTTGGACAGACTCATGCACAAAATAACATTGTGATTCCACAGCGGCGTAGCTTCGTTGAAGATAATACCGGGGAAGGGGACACCGTAGGCATTGTCTATCAATAAGGGGATCTGATGCTGTTGAGCCAGACTATCCAGGCGCAGTAATTCTTCATCGGTGATCACATTACCGGTTGGATTAGTGGGACGAGAGACGCAAATCAGGTTAATGTCTTCGGTAATATTCAGGTGATCGAAATCAACGTGATATTTGAATTGACCGTTGGGTAGCAATTCAATATTCGGTTTATTAGCAACAAATAACCCTTCATCCAAACCTGAATCGGAATAGCCAATATATTCTGGAGCAAGAGGAAATAAAACGCGCTTCATTGAACCATCTTCAGCGCGACCGGCCAATAAGTTAAACAGGTAGAAAAAGGCACTTTGGCTGCCATTGGTCAGGGCAATATTTTGTGGGTGGATATCCCAGCCGAGCTTTTCTCTTAGCTCCTGAGCCAATGCTGCTATCAAGGTGTTTTTCCCTTGTGGCCCGTCATAGTTACATAGTGTTTCGCTTAATTGACCGTCTAACGCCATGTCAGTCAATATCTGCTGGAAATAGGCATCCATTGCTGGGATATGTGCAGGATTGCCGCCGCCTAACATAATTGCGCCAGGTGTTCTCAGGCCCTGATTGAGATCCTCCATCAGACGGGTAATTCCTGAATCTTGTGTAAATTTGTTTCCGAATTGCGAAAATTTCATAGTGGCGTTTGCGTCTGTTTTTTTGTATGAGAAGAAAACACCATACCCTGCTCACTATCAGGGCGCAATGGGGTAAAACGGATATTCTGCGGTTCTGTATCGTTTGGTTTGTCTTTTTTTTGAATTTTAAAACTGGATAATTGCGTTTAATCCAGTTTTATATTTTAAGGTGATATTTTTGTTTATTTTTATGCACTAATTTTAATTTTTCACCACAGCTACTTATTTCCGACATAAACAATTTATGAGGTGATCATTGACTAAACCTGCTGCCTGCATAAAAGCGTAGCAGGTGGTGCTACCAACAAATTTAAATCCCCGTTTTTTCAACTCCTTTGCAAGTGCATCGGAATTGGCTGTTTTGGCAGGAACTTCTGATAAATTTTGCCAGTGATTTATTTGTGGAGAGTGATCAACGAAACGCCAGATAAAAGCGCTGAAGTTTTCACCTTGTTCAGCCATTTTCAGATAAGCGCGGGCATTGTGAATAATGGCATTGATTTTGCCACGATTACGCACGATAGCCGGTTCTTCCATCAGTCTCTCAACGTCTGTTTCATCCATTTTGGCTATTTTGACCGGATCAAACTGATGAAAACATTTTCGATAGCCTTCCCGTTTTTTCAGGATGGTAAACCATGATAAACCGGCTTGTTGTCCTTCCAGACAAAGCAGTTCGAAAAGTTGTTGGCTATCTCTTAAAGGGATTCCCCATTCGTTGTCGTGATAGGCCAGATAATCAGGGGAGGATGTGACCCAACCACAGCGCGTTATTTCCTTGTCCATGAATTGAACTTACCTCAAATAGTGGTTGATAATGACCCTAATCTTAGCTGTATAAATATACAAGTAAAGCGACCTGAATAAGATTTTTTTATACTGCGATAAAATTGAGGATGATCAGTGCTGTATATCTTACGTCCAAAGGGTATACTGACCTCTTTCTTTTAAATTCATATGCATCGCGTGCGGGTTCAACATGCAAAAGTTTGATACCAAAACCTTTCAGGGACTCATCCTGACATTACAGGATTACTGGGCGCGTCAAGGCTGTACCATTGTCCAACCACTGGATATGGAAGTCGGCGCAGGAACCTCTCATCCTATTACCTGTCTGCGTGCTTTGGGACCAGAGCCTATTGCAGCAGCTTATGTGCAACCTTCTCGTCGTCCAACTGACGGTCGTTATGGCGAAAACCCAAACCGCCTCCAGCACTACTATCAATTTCAGGTTATCATCAAGCCATCTCCAGATAACATTCAGGAACTCTATCTGGGTTCCTTGAAAGCGTTAGGACTTGATCCGACTGTTCACGATATCCGCTTTGTTGAAGATAACTGGGAAAACCCAACTCTGGGCGCATGGGGGCTGGGTTGGGAAGTCTGGTTGAACGGTATGGAAGTCACCCAGTTTACCTACTTTCAGCAAGTTGGTGGCCTTGAATGTAAGCCAGTAACGGGCGAAATTACTTACGGATTGGAACGTCTTGCGATGTATATTCAAGGCGTGGACAGCGTTTACGATCTGGTATGGAGCGATGGCCCGTTGGGTAAAACCACCTATGGCGATATTTACCACCAGAATGAGGTTGAACAGTCGACTTACAACTTTGAGCACGCAGATGTGGATTTTCTGTTTACCTGCTTTGAGCAATACGAAAAAGAGGCACAGGAATTACTGGCGCTGGAAACGCCGCTGCCATTGCCGGCGTATGAGCGCATTTTAAAAGCGGGCCATACCTTCAATTTGCTGGATGCCCGCAAAGCGATTTCCGTGACTGAACGTCAGCGCTATATCCTGCGCATCCGTACCCTGACCAAAGCGGTTGCTGAAGCTTATTATGCCTCCCGCGAGGCGCTTGGCTTCCCTATGTGTAACAAGAAATAAGAGGCCATCATGATTCAACAGACTTTCCTTGTGGAAATCGGCACAGAAGAGCTGCCACCAAAGGCGCTGCGTTCATTGGCTGAATCTTTTGCGGCCAATTTTGAAGCCGAACTGGATAACGCCAATCTGGGTCATGGTGAAGTTAGCTGGTTTGCGGCTCCTCGCCGTTTGGCACTGAAAGTCGCCAATTTGGCGGCAGCACAGGCTGATCGTGAAGTTGAAAAGCGTGGCCCTGCGATTGCTCAGGCGTTCGATGCAGAAGGTCAACCAACCAAAGCCGCAGAAGGTTGGGCGCGTGGTTGCGGTATCACCGTTGATCAGGCTGAACGCATGGTAACGGACAAAGGGGAATGGCTGCTTTATCGTGCTCAAGTTAAAGGCCGCGAAGCAAAAGCGCTGCTGGCGGATATGGTGAGCAGTTCTCTGAGTAAGTTGCCGATCCCTAAGCTGATGCGTTGGGGCGATAAACAGACCCAGTTTGTTCGTCCGGTACATACGGTCACTATGCTGCTGGGCGGCACAGTGGTTGAAGGCGAAATTCTGGGTATTCAATCGGATCGCATTATTCGTGGTCACCGCTTTATGGGTGAAGCGGAATTTACCATTGAGAACGCGCAGCAGTATCCGGCTATTTTGCAGGAGCGGGGGCGGGTTATCGCGGATTATGAAGTTCGTAAGGCGATGATCAAGCGTGATGCCGAACAGGCCGCAATACAGCTGGGTGGTGTAGCGGATCTGAGCGACAGTTTATTGGAAGAAGTGGCTTCGCTGGTGGAATGGCCGGTTGTACTGACGGCGAAATTCGAAGAAAAATTCCTGCAAGTTCCTGCTGAGGCGCTGGTTTATACCATGAAAGGTGACCAGAAATATTTTCCGGTTTACGACAAGGCCGGCAAATTGATGGCGAACTTTATTTTTGTCACCAATATTGAATCTTCTGATCCTCAGCAAATTATTTCCGGTAACGAAAAAGTGGTTCGCCCACGTCTGGCGGATGCGGAATTCTTCTTCAAGACTGACCGTAAGCAACGTTTAGAAGACAACCTGCCGCGTTTGGAAACCGTACTGTTCCAGAAACAATTGGGCACTTTGCGTGACAAAACGGATCGCATTCAGGCTCTGGCTGGCTGGATTGCGGAAAAAATCGGTGCTGATGTCAATCATGCGACGCGTGCTGGGTTATTGTCTAAATGTGACCTGATGACCAACATGGTGTTCGAATTCACCGATACGCAGGGCGTAATGGGAATGCACTATGCACGTCATGATGGCGAAGCGGAAGATGTGGCACTGGCACTGAATGAGCAGTATCAGCCACGTTTCTCTGGTGATGCACTGCCATCAACAGGCGTCTCCTGTGCCGTTGCCATTGCCGATAAGATGGATACCTTGGCTGGGATCTTCGGGATTGGCCAGCATCCGAAAGGGGATAAAGACCCGTTTGCTTTGCGCCGTGCGGCACTGGGTGTTCTGCGCATTATCGTTGAGAAAAAATTACCTCTCGACCTCCAGACCTTGGCAGAAGAAGCGGTACGTCTGTATGGTGACAAGCTGACCAACGAAAAAGCGGTGGATGAGGTGGTTGAGTTTATGCTCGGTCGCTTCCGCGCTTGGTATCAAGAGCTGGGGTATAGCGTTGATACTATTCAGGCGGTATTGGCGCGTCGTCCGACCCAACCGGCAGATTTTGATGCCCGAATGAAAGCGGTTACGCATTTCCGTACTCTGGATGCCGCCGTTTCGCTGGCGGCAGCCAACAAACGCGTTTCCAATATTCTGGCGAAATCAGCAGAACCGTTGAATGATACTGTCCTTGCTTCCGTGTTAAAAGCGGCAGAAGAGATCCAACTGGCGACACACCTTGTGGTGTTGAAGGAAAAACTTGCTCCTCTGTTTGCCGAAGGCAACTATCAGGATGCGTTGGCTGAATTAGCTTCCCTGCGTGAAGTGGTGGATGCGTTCTTCGATAATGTGATGGTGATGGATGAAGACAGCCAGGTCAGGGTCAATCGCTTGACGCTATTAAGTGAATTGCGTGACCTGTTCTTGCGTGTCGCCGATATTTCCCTGCTCCAGTCATAGGCTATATCGGTCATATTGGATGGTTTATGGTCAACTAACCACTTATCTTTAAAAAGATATTGACGGTTTGTGGCTCTGGCAGTAAGATGCGGCTCGTTTTCGGCGAGTAGCGCAGCTTGGTAGCGCAACTGGTTTGGGACCAGTGGGTCGGAGGTTCGAATCCTCTCTCGCCGACCAGCATTCAGAAACCCTGCTCTTATGAGCGGGGTTTTTTCTTATATATTCGATAAACTTCAAGTTGTAATCTGCAAGACAACGCAAGACCTTATATTTCTCAGCGCAGCGGGGAAATATAACACGCCTCTTGAAGTTGGAATCGATAGGAACTTTTTAGTTAGGGAAGAAAATTCATAATCACCCCGCTCTAGCTTCAGCTTCAAAAATAAAACATTTAAATAATTACCAAAGCTGACAATAACTTAACTATGCAATCACATTGACTTTTTTTTGCTCTTAATGTGATTATTATCATTGGCACAATAACTAAATGCAAAAAATGCAATTATAGATGGAATGATTATCGTAAAAAATAACCAAATCATTTTGATGCCCCTTAAGTAAAATGTTTAAAAATTGTATTTTACGCATTCCAAAAGATCAAAGATTATTTTCTCAGCAATCCGTAATAGGTGAACATCTCTCTGCCTTACTTTAATTATTTATATTTAAATCAATTCTCCTGATCGGATCAGATTTCATCTCATATATCCCCACCTTTTTATAAGCTACATTGCCTATTATTTAAGCATTTGGTCGCAAATTCAAAATTATCATCACCAGAGATTAATTCTTTACATTCGCTTAATTTTTGGTTTATTTGTCTATTCCATGTGCTTTCCGTCATGTTTTTTAACCATGATTGTTAATAATTCTTTTCTTTTGTGTTTTTCTTGTGTTTCTGGTGTTGTGTTTGATGATGTTGACGTCAGGCATAACAATTGATTAATTGATAAGCGAAAAATAATAAAACAAGTTAAACATCATAAACATCACAAACGGGGTTCAAGTAATGACAATTTCCAAGAAGAAACCGTCTGGTTTGTTAAAACTGGGTGTCGGTCTTGTCGCACTGGTTGTTACCGCCAGTATTCAGGCCAAAACGTTGGTGTACTGCTCTGAAGGTTCTCCTGAAGGTTTCAATCCACAACTATTCACTTCTGGCACAACTTATGATGCTAGCTCTGTACAACTCTATAACCGTTTAGTGGATTTTAAGTTAGGTACAACAGAGATCATCCCCAGTCTTGCTGAACGCTGGGAGGTGAGTGAGGATGGAAAAACTTATACTTTCTATTTGCGTAAGGGCGTGAAGTGGCACAGCAGTAAGGACTTCAAGCCAACACGTGATTTTAATGCTGATGATGTGATTTTTACTTTCATGCGCCAGAAGGATGAAAACCATCCATATAATAAAGTGTCAGGGGGGAGTTATGAATACTTTATTGGTATGGATCTGGGCAACATCATCAGTAAAGTAGAAAAAGTCGATGATTACACGGTTCGTTTTGTGTTATCTCGTCCAGAAGCCCCTTTCTTGGCTGATATCGGTATGGATTTCGCCTCAATTCTGTCTCAAGAGTATGCCGATGTCATGATGAAGGCTGGAACACCTGAAAAGGTTGACCTTAACCCGATTGGTACAGGCCCATTCCAATTGGTGCAATATCAAAAAGACTCCCGAATTCTCTATAAGGCATTTAAAGATTATTGGAAAGGGCCAGCAAAAATTGACCGTTTAGTTTTCTCTATTACCCCTGATGCGTCTATTCGTTATGCAAAATTACAGAAAAACGAATGTCAGGTAATGCCATATCCAAATCCGGCTGATATCGCCCGCATGAAACAAGATAAAGACATTGTTTTGAAAGAACAGGCGGGGCTGAATGTCGGTTATCTCTCCTTTAATGTCACTAAGCCGCCGATGGATAATCAAAAAGTCCGTCAGGCGCTGGCGATGGCGGTCAATAAAGATGCCATCATTGATGCGGTTTATCAGGGAGCGGGACAGAAAGCGAAAAATCTAATCCCACCGACGATATGGAGTTATAACGATGATATTAAAGACTATGCGTATGACCCTGCCAAGGCTAAAGCGCTATTGAAAGAAGCGGGTTTCCCGAATGGTTTTGAAACTGATTTGTGGGCCATGCCGGTACAGCGCCCGTATAACCCGAATGCTCGTCGCATGGCGGAAATCATTCAGGCTGACTGGGCGAAAATTGGCGTTAAAGCCAAAATTGTCAGTTATGAATGGGGGGAATACCTGAAACGAGCCAAAGATGGTGAACCGAAAACAGTCATGATGGGATGGACAGGGGACAATGGTGACCCTGA
Organism: Xenorhabdus sp. SGI240; assembly: GCF_040081915.1. NCBI lineage: Bacteria > Pseudomonadati > Pseudomonadota > Gammaproteobacteria > Enterobacterales > Morganellaceae > Xenorhabdus > Xenorhabdus sp. SGI240. Next base: position 55,213 of record NZ_JBEBMB010000044.1, on the reverse strand, counting down.
TAACTTCTTTGGCACTTTGTTTAGCTGTGCCGCCAAAGAAAAAGGCTCCAACTATTCTAAATGGTGTTACAAGCCATTTGAGGATGTTATCCAACCCGCGCGTGAAACTGCTGATATCAACAAGCGTACTGAACTTTACAAACAAGCGCAGGTTGTTATGCACGAACAAGTACCGGCATTGATTATTGCCCACTCTACGGTTTACGAGCCAATTCGTAAAGAAGTGAAAGGTTATGTGGTCGATCCTTTCAGTAAACATCATTTCTACAACGTTGATCTCAAATAATTCTTGCGGTTGAGCTGTTGTGATTAACCATCCCCTCAGATTTTTCTGGGGGGATGGTTTCGCTTCTTTGATGGGCAAGTCAACTCTGTAGACACCAAGCGGTCCGAAGAACCGCACTGGTATTTAAAAAGGGAACTCAGGATATGCTGCAATTTATCCTCCGACGTCTGGGATTAGTGATCCCGACGTTTATTGGTATTACGCTGCTGACTTTCGCATTTGTGCACATGATACCGGGTGATCCCGTGCTGATTATGGCGGGAGAGCGAGGTATTTCTGCTGAGCGTCATGCCCAATTACTGGCTGAAATGGGGCTGGATAAGCCTCTCTGGGAGCAATATCTTCATTACATCAATGGCGTATTGCATGGCGATTTGGGGATCTCGTTAAAAAGCCGCATTCCGGTGTGGGATGAGTTTGTCCCGCGTTTTAAAGCGACTTTCGAATTGGGTATCTGTGCCATGTTATTTGCCATCTCTGTCGGTATTCCGGTCGGGGTATTGGCAGCTGTCAAACGGGGTTCTGTCTTTGATCACACCGCGATAGGTTTGTCATTGACAGGCTACTCCATGCCCATTTTCTGGTGGGGGATCATGCTGATCATGCTGGTTTCCGTTCACTGGAACTTAACCCCTGTTTCTGGCCGAATCAGTGATAGTGTGTTTCTTGATGACAGCAATCCCCTGACGGGATTTATGTTGATCGATACGCTGATTTGGGGCGAGGAAGGGGATTTCCCTGATGCTGTCATGCACATGGTCCTGCCAGCCATTGTGCTGGGAACGATCCCGTTAGCCGTCATCGTGCGCATGACGCGTTCTTCCATGCTGGAAGTGCTGGGCGAAGATTATATCCGTACTGCCAGGGCAAAAGGGCTGAGCCGCATTCGTGTCATTGTTGTCCATGCGCTGCGTAATGCGTTGTTACCTGTCGTCACGGTGATTGGCCTGCAAGTAGGCATCATGTTGGCGGGTGCCATTCTGACCGAAACCATTTTCTCATGGCCAGGATTAGGGCGTTGGCTGATTGATGCCCTGCAACGTCGTGACTATCCGGTAGTACAGGGCGGAGTATTGTTGGTGGCAACCATGATTATTCTGGTCAATCTGGTGGTTGATTTGTTGTACGGCATCGTCAATCCGCGCATTCGTCATAAGAAATAGGAGCACATGATGACTCAAACAACCGAGCCTGTCGTATCAGATGCGCCGAAATTAATGACGCAGGTACAGGAATTCTGGCACTACTTTAAACGTAACAAAGGCGCAGTGATTGGCCTTGTCTATATTATCCTGATGCTGTTGGTTGCGTTATTGGCGGGGATATTAGCCCCGCATGGTCCGGCAGAACAGTTTCGTGATTCCTTGCTAGTGCCTCCGGTATGGCAGGAAGGCGGAAGCTGGCAATTTATTCTCGGCACCGATGATGTTGGGCGCGATATTCTGTCCCGCCTGATGTATGGGGCACGTCTTTCATTATTGGTGGGCTGTCTGGTGGTAGTGATGTCACTCATCATGGGCATCATTCTGGGATTATTGGCCGGATATTTCGGTGGTGTGGTAGATACCATGATCATGCGTATCGTCGACATTATGTTGGCCTTGCCAAGCCTACTGCTGGCATTGGTGCTGGTGGCGATCTTTGGTCCATCAATTGTCAATGCGTCCCTGGCACTCACTTTTGTCGCCCTGCCTCACTATATCCGCTTAACAAGAGCGGCGGTACTGGTGGAAGTTAACCGCGATTATGTGATGGCTTCCCAAGTGGCTGGTGCGGGAGCCATACGCCAGATGTTCATCAATATCCTGCCAAACTGCCTTGCACCGCTGATTGTGCAAGCGTCATTAGGGTTTTCGAACGCTATTCTTGATATGGCGGCCTTGGGGTTTCTGGGAATGGGAGCACAGCCACCAACCCCAGAATGGGGAACCATGTTGGCCGATGTTTTGCAATTTACCCAGAGTGCGTGGTGGGTTGTGACCTTTCCGGGGCTGGCTATCCTGTTGACGGTACTGGCATTTAACCTGATGGGGGACGGGTTGCGCGATGCACTTGATCCCAAGCTCAAGCAGTAGGGGGATTGTGAAATGGCATTATTGAATGTAGACCAATTGTCAGTGCATTTTGGGGATGAAGATGCGCCATTCCGCGCCGTTGACCGTATCAGCTACCGTGTTGAGCAGGGAGAGGTTGTCGGTATTGTTGGAGAATCCGGCTCAGGTAAGTCGGTCAGTTCATTGGCGATTATGGGGCTGATTGATTATCCGGGCAAAGTCATGGCCGAAAAACTGGAATTCGCGGGCCGTGACCTGACTAAAATTTCAGAAAAAGAGCGCCGGCAGTTGGTAGGGGCGGAAGTGGCGATGATTTTCCAGGATCCCATGACCAGTTTGAATCCGTGCTACACCGTCGGTTATCAGATAATGGAAGCCTTGAAAGTCCATCAGGGCGGCAATCGGAAAACGCGATATCAGCGGGCAATAGACTTGTTGAACCTGGTGGGTATTCCCGATCCGGTTTCTCGTTTGGATGTTTATCCGCATCAATTATCTGGCGGAATGAGCCAGCGTGTGATGATCGCAATGGCTATCGCGTGCCGCCCGAAGCTTTTGATTGCCGATGAGCCGACGACGGCACTGGATGTCACCATTCAGGCGCAAATCATCGAGTTGTTGCTGGAATTGCAGCAGCGGGAAAACATGGCATTACTCTTGATCACCCATGATTTGGCGCTGGTGTCGGAAGCCGCCCACCATATTATAGTGATGTATGCCGGGCAGGTGGTAGAAATTGGCAAGGCAACGGAAATCTTCCGCGCGCCACGCCATCCTTATACACAAGCATTATTGCGGGCATTGCCGGAATTTGCAGTGGATAAATCCCGTTTGGCATCGTTGTCCGGTGTTGTTCCCGGAAAATATGATCGCCCAATGGGATGTCTGCTCAACCCGCGTTGTCCTTATGCCAATGCACATTGTCGCCAGGAGGAGCCGCCACTGAAATCAGTAGGAGAGCGTCAGGTTAAATGTCACATGCCACTGGATGATGAGGGGAGGCCAACAGTATGAGCATTCAACAAAACAGGGAACAAGAAAAGGCGACAGCACCTTTACTGCAAGCCACTGAATTGAAAAAATATTATCCGGTGAAAACAGGCTTATTCTCGCCTGAGCGTATGGTCAAGGCGTTGGATGGTGTCTCATTTGAACTGGAAAAAGGCAAGACGTTGGCGGTTGTCGGCGAATCGGGCTGTGGAAAATCCACATTGGGCCGCTTGTTGACCATGATTGAAAAACCGACTGAGGGGGAACTTTATTATCTGGGACAAGACCTCTTAGTGCCAAATAAAGAAGCAGAAAAACTTCGTCGCCAGAAGATCCAGATTGTCTTTCAAAACCCCTATGCTTCCTTAAATCCCCGTAAAAAAGTAGGGCAGATTTTGGAAGAGCCGTTGCTGATTAATACTTCACTTACTGCGCATGAACGTAAGGAAAAAGTCTTACAGATGATGGAGAAAGTAGGATTAAAACCGGAACATTATGCGCGTTATCCCCATATGTTTTCTGGGGGGCAGCGTCAACGTATCGCCATTGCCCGTGGATTAATGTTAAACCCAGATGTGGTCATTGCAGATGAACCCGTTTCAGCGTTGGATGTTTCAGTGCGGGCGCAGGTTCTGAACCTGATGATGGATTTGCAACAGGAGTTGGGATTGTCTTACGTCTTTATATCCCATGATCTTTCAGTCGTCGAACATATTGCTGATGAAGTGATGGTGATGTATTTGGGACGCTGTGTTGAAAAAGGGAGTAAGGAAATGATTTTCAACACGCCTCGTCATCCTTATACACAGGCGTTGTTGTCGGCGACGCCTCGTCTGAATCCTGAGCTGCGCCGTGAACGCATTAAGCTGACAGGAGAACTGCCAAGCCCGATGAACCCGCCGACGGGGTGTGCTTTTGCTGCCCGTTGTCGTCGTGCATTTAACCCATGTACCCAATTCCAGCCGAAGTTAAAGCAATATGGCGGACAACTGATCGCGTGTTTCGCGGTCGAACAGGATGAAAACCCATCCACCTGATCATATCTGACCGTGGTATAACGTATAAGCATTGTGGTAGGTTGTAGTAGAAGTAGTAGAAACTTATACAATCACTTTATGCGCTTTATTGAGTGATACCGTTATATCCCGGTCATTTCTCTGTTGTATTCATCAAAATAAGACGACCACAAGTAAGATCAAGTATACTCACTCACATTGTTAAGATGTGCTGGTCAGTGTTTTCACTATTATTATCTCAGTGTTGGTTTGGATAAGATGAAATTGCGTGTCAAACGTTCGTTAACTATTAAACAGATGGCCGCTGTGACAGGGGTCACTTTGGTTACCATTGCCATTTTCATCACCATCCAGTTGTCTCATCTGTTACAGCAGCGGAAAGATGACTATATCAGTCAGCTTAACAATGCGGCCTTACAGATCCAGACTCCTTTGGCAGAAGCCTTGTTGAGTTCAGATCTCAATAAAGCGAAAACGCTGTTGATTGGATTAAAGACCTCAGGCATTCTGGGTCGGGCCGATGTACTGTTACCTGATAACGTTCGGGTAATGAGCCTGGATTTTGCCACTCATCGTCCCATACCTGAACTGGCAAAGCAGGTTTTTGGCATTCCCGTTGAGGTTAATATTCCTCTCTATGTTTATGGTGTTTCGCCAAAAATAGCGCAATCACAGGGGCACCTTATTTTACAGGTTGATTCCAATCGAGTGTATCGTTTTGCCTTGAATACACTTGCATTAATGTTGACCACTTATTTATTACTCGCACTTATTCTTACGGTGTCGATAAGCTGGTGCGTAAATCGCATTGTCATCCATCCGTTGCGTGATGTTGCGCGGGAACTGAATGAAGAACAGGCACCAGAGCCTATGCCTTGCCCGAAAAACCATCAGGATGATGAGCTGGGGTTGTTGGTGAAAGGCTATAATCGTCAGGTTAATAAGCAGAAAACGCCATCAAAATGAAACCTGACAAGATGAATAACAGTCTAATCCTTGATGATAATATTCAGGGATGAATGATTGTCTTAGGCTATCGCAGGATAAAATTAAACAGGTAGGGGTAAGTGAACATGCTGAGCAATAAAATCGGATATCTTATTGGTGGTGCGATTCTGGTTACAACTTGTTTGGCACAGGCTGAGACCTTGCAACCAGATCCAGCCTGGCAACAAGGCAAACTTGAAAATGGATTTAGCTGGCAAATCCTGCAAACACCACAGCGGCCTAATGACAGAGTACAGTTGCGGTTATTGGTAAAGACAGGCTCACTGTCTGAAAAAACCCAACAACGGGGCTATACCTACCTGATTCCGAAAATCGTCTTATCCAGCAGCAAAGATTTATCATCGCAGAAACTGGAAAATCTATGGCACAATGCGATAGATACTAAAAATCTCTTTCCGCCTGCCATTGTTTCCTATGATTTCACCCTTTACAGTCTGAGCCTGCCGAATAATCGTCCCGATCTATTGCAAGATGCATTGATATGGTTATCCGACATTGCTGGTGGTGCGGTATTTACACCGGAGACACTGGCACAGGCCATAAAAGGGGATGAACATCTTGTGACGACGTTCCCATCTGATATCCAGGACCCTGTATGGCGTATGCGTCTGCAAGGTTCGACACTTATCGACCATGATCCCGGTATGTCCATATCAGTGCCTGTCGATGTAAAAAAAGTCGAAAATTTTTATCATCAATGGTACACGCCGGATGCGATAACGCTGTATATCGCAGGGCATGTTGACAACCGATTACTGTCAGAGCGGATTAACCGGACCTTTGCCTCATTGGCGGGGAAACGGCAGACACCGGTTCCTGTTTCTACCTTGCTGCCACTGAGGGCAGCAACGATTGGCGTAGTGAGTGATAAGGCCGAACAAGATCGCTTATCGTTAATCTGGAACCTGAACTGGTTGCCGATTAACAATTCGGAAACCCTGATTCAGTACTGGTTAAATGACCTGACGCGTGAAGCGCTTTACCGTTACCTGCAATCGGGGCTTAAGGATAAGCAGGATGACATGAAATTAGGCTTGGATTGCCGGGTGCTATACCAGCGGGCAAACTGCTCACTAAATCTGGACTCCTCTGCGGACAAGCTGATGAAATCTACGCTTTATCTGGCTTCCCAGCTATCAACATTGCGGGAACATGGCTTGCCACAGGAACAATTTGATGAGCTTTATGCGCAGAAGAAAAGTCAGCTCCAGCAGTTATTTGCCATGTATGCCCGCACTGATACCGATGTTTTGATTAATCAACGTCTGTTGTCACAGCAAAATAATGTGATAGATATCGCCCCTGAACAATTCCAGCGGTTAAGGCAGGCGTTTTTATCCTCTCTGACACCACAAATTTTGAATAAGAGGCTGAAAGAGATGCTGTCCCAGGAAATCTCTTTTATTCTGGTGCAACCAAAAGGTGAAGCGACGATGGATGTGAATCAGATTAAAAATAGCTTTAATCAGATTATGCGCCCCGGTCCATTGCCGGAGAAACCGAAAGAGCCTGAAAGGGTGAGAGAGGGGAAATAGATAGTGACTAATAAAAGAGCAAACTGGTGTTGAGTCTAAATGTGAACAACGCTATCATGATTAATAGTTTCTATTAGAAACTATTATATTAATATCAGTTTACCTACTGATAAGGTTTGGAATTTCATCTTGTTACGGACATTTTTTACTGATGCCTTGCTGCCGTAACCCGATTTTCACTCAGAGCTTTGAGATATTCGCGTATATATCCGACTAGTTCGATTTCCTTGGCTTCATTTTCCTGCAATATTTGGCTATTACTCTCGAGGCCCTTTCCAATAGACATCTCAGGAATGAATTATGCCAAACTTTTCACACAGAGAAAGATTAAAAGCTGCCGCCGCCGGATCAGCGTGTTCATTGCTGCCTGACTCGATTCTCAAGGCGCTGGTCATACCAGCCAACAACCGTACCGGTACTATTGACGACGTGGAGCATGTCGTGATCCTGATGCAGGAAAACCGTGCTTTCGACCATTATTTTGGCACCTTGTCTGGTGTACGTGGCTTCAGTGACCGTATCACCATTCCACTCCCCGGTGGCCGCAATATCTGGCAACAGCAGGGGAATGGGCGGCTGATCTTGCCATATTATCTGGACAGTCGATGTGGCAATGCACAGAGAGTTGGGGGGACGCCTCACTCCTGGACTGATGAACATTCCGCCTGGGACAATGGCCGTATGAGTGCCTGGCCAACCTATAAGACGACAAACTCAATGGGCTATTACCGTCAGGCTGAATTGCCATACCAGTTTGCTTTGGCCAACGCCTTCACCTTGTGTGACGCATACCACTGTTCGATCCATGCTGGCACTGATCCCAATCGTCTGTTCCTCTGGACCGGCACCAACGGTCCTAGTGCGGCTAACGTCGCCGCAGTGGTCAACGAGTGGGATGCGCCTGGCCCGCCAGAAGTAGGGTATACGTGGAAAACCTATCCAGAAAGATTGGAGGAGAGCGGCATTAGCTGGAAAATTTATCAATACCTGCCGGACAACTTCGGTGATAACCCACTGGCCGGTTTCCGCCAGTACCGTGCTGCCAGTGTCGAGGCGGGTAATCCGGCACAGCCACCGGAAGATTTCCACGACTTTGTACCTTACAGTGATGAACTGAACGAGAGAGTTCCACTGTACAAGGGCAATGGCAATACTCTGCCAGCTTCTAGTGGTGACGATATGGAGACGATACTGGCTGGATTTCGCGCCGAGGTGAAGAAGGGCAGATTGCCGCAGGTAAGCTGGATCGTCGCACCGCAGGCCTATAGTGAGCATCCAGGGCCGTCCTGCCCTGTGCAGGGTGGCTGGTTCGTTCAGGAAATCATCAATGCGCTGACAGATGACCCACAGGTGTGGAGCAAAACGGTATTGTTGGTGAATTTTGATGAAAATGACGGCTTTTTCGATCATATGCCTTCACCCTCCGCACCGTCGCTACGGGAAGATGGTAGTTTCGCCGGTAAATCCACGCTACCCTTCGACACTGAGATCTTCCAACACGTAGCCCCAGAGGGATCGCATTATCAGCCGCCACCAGACAGGGGCATTTATGGTCCTGGGCCGAGAGTACCGATGCTGATCCTGTCACCCTGGAGTCGCGGAGGTTGGGTTAACTCACAAGTATTCGACCACACCTCAGTCCTACAGTTTTTGGAAAAACGTTTCCGGGTACGCGAGCCGAATATCAGCGCCTGGCGGCGTGCAGTGTGTGGTGATCTCACTTCCGCGTTCAACTTTGTTAATCCCAACAATGAAGTACCCTGCTTGCCTGCCATCACACGACAGATAGCAGACAACCTGCGTCGGGATCAGGAAGCGTTACCGCCTGTGCCGTTACCGGAGGTTGAAAACCAGCACTTGCCGTATCAATGGCGGCTGGCTCGTCCTTCCCGCGCATTACCTTACCGACTTAATGTTGAAGCCTCGGCTTACCCTGACAAGGGTTTACTGACACTGAGCTTTTACAACATGGGTGAACAGGGTGTGGTATTCCATGTTTACGATAAACTGCATCTGGATGAGATCCCTCGGCGTTACACCGTTGAGGCGGGAAAGTCGCTCAGTGATGACTGGCAGACGGCAGATAACTATGATCTCTGGTTGTTAGGACCCAATGGTTTTCACCGTGCATTGAGTGGTTCACTGACACAGCGGGAGCCAGAAGTGAGTCAAATCATGAATGATACTTGCCTGCAACTGGAACTGAACAATCCGGGTGACAAAACGGTGGAGATCATCATAAACCGCTGTCCTTATACATTACAGGGACCGTGGTGCATTAACATGCCAGCGGGAAGCTGTCACAGCCAGGCTTTTGACACCCGCATCAGTGGTGGCTGGTACGATATTTCACTGGCGGGGCCGAAAGGATGGCACCGCCGCCTGGCTGGCAGACTGGAAAACGGTGAGCACAGTATCAGCGATCCGTTGATGGGGAAAGAATAAGGCCACTGCGTCGAATAACAGGGCGGTTTAAACCGCCCTGATTTAAATAATTAATGTTTTCTGAAACCATTAACTTATTTCTTCGCGGCAGCCCGTAACTCCGTGACGTTTTTACCCCCAATGCCCCAGTTATCTGTTTCTACTTCATCGATGATCACAACGGTTGTTGCCGGATTTTTCCCAAGTACATCCACCAGCAATTGGGTGGCTCCTTCAATCAGTTGTTTTTTCTGTTCAGTGGTGACGCCTTCACGGGTAATTCTGATGTTCACAAATGGCATAAAAATAACTCCTTTTTGAGGTTGTTATAGACACGTGGGTACAGCAAAAAAACAGTCTTACTTGATATGTGGATGTTTACTTGGCTTTCTTCTCTTCCGCTGTAGCGATCCAGGCGGCACAAAACAGTGTCAGACGAGCGAAAAAATAGAAGAATGCCATTAAGCCAATCACCGAACCAAAAGCGGCACCCGAAGGGGAGCTGGCAAGGCGTGGCAGCATCATAGTCATAATATATTTAATCACTTCAAATCCAATGGCGGCCATTAGGGTGCCTTTAAACAGCGCTGTTCTTTCAGGGCGATGACGCGGCAAGATCCACAATATCCACAGGAATAATAAATAATTGGCTGAAATGGAAATGGTCATGCCAATTGATGTCCATGCCGGCCGGAGCCATTCGATGCCTTCCAGTCCGAGGGCGTGGACGATAGTAGCCTGGGCAGAGCCTGCTATGGAAGTCAGCGAAAGGGTGATAACCAATGCAAACAGCAGACCGAATAAAGAGAAAAAGTCGCGGATATATTGAAAGTAAATTTTCTCTTTATCTTCATGATGACGTTCCCAGACATCTCTGGATTGGGCGAGTATTGCCTCACGTAAATTACCAACCCAGTTCATCCCTGAATAAAGTGCAATCGCCAAACCCGTCAATCCCACGGTTGTTCTTTGGTTAATCGCCGTGTCTACGCTGTTTTTCAGGGTGTTGGCGAGCGCGGGATCACTGATGCTATTGGCGATGCCATTAATCAAACGTGTCAGCAAGTCAGGGTTGGAAGCCAGCACAAAACCTGCGACGGCAAAAGAGAGCATCAGAATTGGGATTAAAGATAGAAACGAAAAATAGGTGATGGCAGCCCCGAATTGGCTACCCATGCGGTCGTTAAAACGTTGTGCCGCCCTAATAAAGTGGGCGATAAAAGGAATACGGCGGATGACATTGCCAATACGGATGGTTACGGAAAGTGCTTTTTTACTGCCATATAGCCCTTTCTCTAACGGTGTGAAACGCTTCCCTGTATTGCGTTGCTCCCTGTTTTCATGGTTATCTGGCATTACATCCCCTGACGAAAAAATATGTCTGCAAAAAAGAGTAACAGGCAAAATGGAAAAGGCAACAGGTTGGGGAATATGAAGAAATACGGTAGCCGTATATTGGCTACCGTACAAGAGGATCAATCGTTAGTCATAATAATTAATCTAACTGACGACCCTTAATTTCACTGTGGATAGTGGGCAGTTCAGTATCGTGACCCGCATTTTTCACAAAAGGGACTTTACCGGAGAAAATATCTTTTTGTGCAGAGGTTGCCAGACTGATGAGGGAATCAGGTACATTAATACCTAAGTTTTTGCCCTTATCGTATCCGGCGACAGATTGCTGATTAATTTGTGGCGTGTTCAGCGAGACAGCACCTTGTGCACTGTCAATTTTGCTGCCCATTAAAGAGGTTGTTCCAGAGACATCCAGATTAACCCCTTGAGTACCGGTCAATGCTGTTTGCTTACCTACAGCTTCCCGATCGAGAGTATCGTAGTTGCCTTTGAGTTTGCCATTGAAGCCCTTGAATGTGGCTTTCAATTGATCTGTCAAACTTGGGGCTTTATCCCCGGTTTTAGCGTCACCGGTAGCCGCAGTTTCAGTTACGGTCTTTGTTATGTTTTCTGACAAGACGTCTGTGGTAGGAACCGCCTGTTTAGAGGCGGCATCCCCTTTGACGGTTTTGCTATAACCCACGCCCGCATCCAGACCCACATTCAGGCTATGGGTGCTGTCTTTGCGGCTTTCGACATTGAAATTGCCACTGACGTTGCCCGTTACCTGATCAGCATCCACATTCGCACCTTTAAGTGAGGTATCACCCGCACTGGTCAGGTTAACATTGCCGCCGGAAACCTGTGCGTTATGGTGTGTGGTTTGCGTCAGGTTATTGACACCCAATTTCAGTTCACCACCCATATTATATTTATTGTCGAAAATTCTGTTGGCCGGATCGTTTGTTGTTGAAGCATGGCCTGCTGCGCTATCACCTCCTTCTTTGCGGGCGGTAGAAGACATGCCGCCTTTAGCTTTAGCACCGACATGCCAACCATCGGCGCTCGCCGTATCCTGAGCCGAAATCAGTTCGATTTTCCCACGCTGTGCGGTTAAATCTACCTGTTTGGCGGAAACGTTGGCACCTTGTAATGTCAGATTATTGCCTGCATTCAGATTTACCCCTTGTCCACCCGTGATATTGCTGGTTTGGGCGGTAGTGTTATTCTGATTGGCGGTGTTATAACCGCCACCGAGGCTACCACTGAAATTCTTGCCATCCGGGTTGGTTCCCACGGTCAGGGAAATTTCCCCATTGTAACCATGACCTTGTTTCTCATTACGGTTGGTGGCCTGATTGAACTGAATATTGCCACCCGCTTTAACGTTGGCTGAACCTTCACCGGCATTGATTGACGTGCCCTGGTAGCGTGCATCTCTGGTCACCTGAACATTAACGCCATTTTGGGCGTTGATGCCGCTGGTTACTGCACGGGTAGTGCTGTTTGATGTTTCCTGATAACTGCCACTGCCTTTGCCATTGACGGAGATATCTGCACCGGTTGTGGTGTAGACACGCAGGCTGGCATTGCCAGTTGTTTCAGCGGTATGGGAGCGTTGACTGTTGGTTGCGGCTTCACTGGTATGGCTGCCGGCCGTCAGCGAGACACCCCCTTTATTGGCCTGGTATTGCGTACCCTGGTCATAGATATCACCGTTCGTTGTGAGGTTGATATCATCCGCCTTGATAGTAGTGACTACCGCATTGGATTGATGGTTATTGGTGTAACGACTGTTGCCATTCATGGTCAGTTCAATACCGGCATTAGGCAAACCCGTTTTCGTGATGGAAGCATCCAGTTTCTTATCTGCGGCCGCCCTGGCTGTTTTTTCTACAGGCCGAGTGGTTGCACTGTAATCGGCAGTCCCGCTAATCTCGCCGCCTGCCTGTAATTGATGGGTTGAGCTGGATGCGGTATTGGCCGTTGCCACATTTTTAATGCTGCCGGCATTCGCCTGATAAGAACCTTGCACTTGATGATCCGTGCCCTGTTGCTTCAACTCACCCATCGCATTCAGCTCAAGGTTACCCGTTACCTGGGTTTTGGTGACTTCTGCCGTTGTCCGGCTGTCAGATTTTCCGTTGCTGTTGTAAGTTCCTTCAACACCACTACCGAGTTTGTCCATACCGCCAGTGACAAATACACTGTTGCTCAGTTTTTCTTGTGAGGCTGAGGTTGATGTGCTGTTTTCGCCAGCCAGCAACGCAATGTTATTGCCGGTAATTTTCGCATCATCGTGTGTTGTGACCAACTTAGCGCCAGCCACAGTGACATTGTTGCCCGCATTTACGCTAAGATTGCCACCATTCAGTTCTGATGGGCGTTGAGTTGTACTTTCATCTTTCTGTTTATCGGTGGTGTGTTCAAAACCCACACCCGCACGATATTGGTTATCTTTCATCTCCTTGGCGTAGTACTGCCAGTCAAGGTGGGTTTTTTCCTGTTGATATTGATTCTTCTCACCATAATTCAGGATATTGATATTGCCTGACGTATTCAGTTGCAGTTTGCCGGCACTTTTTGCCAGACTGCCAATGACATTGATGTCTTTATTACTGAGTAATTTCAGATCGACATCGGAAATCAATTGACTGCCGGAAGATTTTTGCTGTTTGTTGTGTTCTTGATTCGTATTTTTGGTGATGTTGAAGATTGTTCCCTTTCTTTCATCCACCTCTTGAGAAATATAGCTGACCGCATTATCGATAATTAACGGCCCTTCATTGGCTTGAACATAAGCGCCTTTTTGCGCTTTGACTTTACTGCCCGTAATGGTGACACCCTTTGTACCTGTCAGCAGCAAGTGCCCGTCAGCCGTCACTTCGGAAATATGATGGGTTTCTGATTTATCGCGGTTATCTTTTTTGCTGCCACCGGCAATCCCGCCCCAATAGGTTTTATCCTTGGCAAGGATCTGATCATCAACGAGGGATTGGACAGTAATGTGAGTTTGCTGATCCGCAGAAATAAGCAGGTTTTTGCCTGAGTTAATCTGGGTTCCGATAATGTCAACATTTCCTTTCGCCTTAATACCTAAGTCTCCGCCTGCGCTTAATTCATTGCCGGTGCTTCTTTGGGTGGAATTGACCTCATTCCAATTACCCGTTTGCAATGATGCCCGATGGTTCTTTTTGTATCCCTTCTCTAAGGTCATTTCTGATTCCACTAAACCCGCCAGCTTCACATTTTTTTGGGCGGATACGGACAACTGGTTGCCCGCTTTGATCTTACTGCCAAGGACTTCGGCATCGCCTTCACTGGCGGTCAACTGGATATTTTCACGCGCGTTAACGGTATTGCCTTCGTGCTGATATTTTTCACTTTCATTGGTGACATCATACTGCCAGCCCCACTTCCGTTGATTGTTCGTGTTACGGTCAAGTTGGTGAAGCTGTTGCCCATCCAGTTTCAGGTTGGCACCAGTCAGTTTGACATTATCCCCTTCAATATCGGTTGCCATCACGTGATTGTTTTGTCTGGCCACCAGCGTGATGTTCTTGCCTGCCAGTTGGGTACGGGCAACAGATTCACTGATTTGCTTTTGTTCGGTATAAATGCCACTAAAAGTGCTATCGTGATTGTTGCTGCCTGTTTTGTCTGATGAAAATTGATTCAGGCGACCCTGAGACAGCACATTTTTGCCGCTCAAGGTGATATCCCCGCCTTTTAGCTCCGCCGCTTCCAACTTCACATCACCGTAGGATTCAACTTCAATCCCATCATTGGCGGTTACCTGACCCTTTAAATTGACGCCGCTTCCTTCTGCGGTATTCAGCAGACGAATGCGTCCTGCCCGCATACTGCCCAAATAATAGCTGTCAAGTGCATTGATATTGGCTTGCTGGGTATCCAGGATGCGACCATCGGCCGAAATCTTGTTATTCCCCGTTGTAATATTGAGACTTTTTGTGGTGATCACCTGGCCATTGATGTCAATTTTGGGGGCAATCAGATTCAGCACGTCATGATGGGATAACCCATTGGTCCTGATATTCAGGGCGTTTTGGTTATCAAAGGTGTTGAAGCCCTGCAAAATCCCACTTTCCACCAGTGGATTACCGACAACCAGTGACGCCTGATTGGTATTGATAAAACCACAGCCGTCACAAGTGATACCGTTAGGGTTTGCCAGAACATAATCGGCGGCGATACCAAATATTTCCTGTTCGCCGAGCAAGAATGAAGAGTTACGGCTAATAACCTCATTTAAGATCACACTGGCAACTTGTCCATTAAGGTTACTGTTGGCAGATAATTCCCCTGCCAATTGTGATGTTCCATCCTCCAGAGAGTTATTGAACACCGCCCCCGTTTGATTGACGTTAAAATCCTGGTATTGGTTATGTGATAACCCTGATTCGGAAGGCGCAACGATATTGACCACGGTTGCACCGGTATCAGCTTGCATAACATCCGGGCTATGGGCGGTATCGCCACCGGGCGTAATATCATGGGCAAAACTGACTGAACAGGTTGCCAGAATAATTGCCATAGAGGCGGCAAGCTTGCCCGTGGGAGACAGTTTAAATTTTTTACTTTTCATATAATTTCCTTATTTGCTTCTTTTTATTGCCATGTGCAGCGCTCTGGGGATCATGGTTCTGATAATCCCCACAACTGGCTGCGGTTAAAAAAATCAAATGGTTCAAAAAATTAAAAAGTGTAAGAGAAGCGGGTTAACAGTTGCATAGGTTCATCCGTGTGCCTATTTTGGTGAGAAAACAATTTGCCTCGGCTGAACTCAACATCCGCAAACAGTTGCTGATAGCGTAGTGTCAGACCTGCACTTAATCCGGCACTGCTTTTCCAGCCGCCCTGACTGCGATAGCCTTTAACCTGGCCGATATCCACGCCGGTACGCAACAAAAGTGAGCCTTTGGCAATGGGGATTGAGTGAGAAAATGTATTTCTTAAATACCAGCCATTATCAGCCGATGACACATTTTTGCTGAATCCTCGCACCGCATTACGGTCGGTCACATTGAGCCACTCAACACCGGGTAGCCCATCTTTGCTGTATTGGGCATAAAATTGGCTGCTGAATTGGTAAGGCACATCCAGGAGTGTGAAACGCTGTTGTAAATTTGCCGATAATTTCCCTTTGGTAAACTGCTTATTCAGGTTGGCTGTCGCGGTTTGGGCACCAAACCACGGCATTCCCCGCTCAATACTCATATTGAGGGAGAACAGCCCTGAAGGGATAATTTGTAAATGGTTAATACCCAGTTCGAGGACACTCAATGTCTGGCTACTGACGGTGAGCTTGGCTTCTTGGAAATGGTTGGTGTAATTCTTATAAACCAACTGGGTGTTTAATGTACTAATTTGCGACTGGTTACGATGAAAAACCCAATCGGCACGAATGCCCGTTTGCGTTGAATTCCCGTACAATTTAGTCGAATGTATCTTTAAACGAGGATGACTGGTGTATTGGGAATAACTGTTGAATCCACTCAATGTTACGGCTCCATAGGGGAGTGAATAGAGCAGAGTATAGGCGCGATTATATTGGGTATCGGGTTTATCTACGGTACTGGCACCGCTGAGGCTAACAAAGTCAGATAACCTTAATGGGCTATCAACACTGGCATTGAGTCGCGTGATCCATTTTCCTGTGCTTTTCTGTCCATAATTATCGGTTGTGGTGGTTATTCTCCACGGAGAAGCGTGCCGATTATGTAGCCTGACGACAGAACCCCCATTAACTGTACCCGGTAGAATATCGAGAGTGGTTTTGTTTGACTGCAAACGATTTGCCTGATCCAGCCCTTGATCAAGTTGATTCAGGTTGAGTGGTTTATTTACCAAACGTGGGAAGAGTGTTTGGCTATTGACCCAACGGTCAGCACCTTCTATCGCCTCGACAAAACCTTCAACAACATTGATCCCTAGCTCGCCATTTGCGTTGGGGGGAATAAACTGTACCCGCGCCGTAATGTAACCTTTAGCAATATAAAGGTTGGTGATTTCCGCTGACAGCGTGTTGATGTCATTGCGGGTGATACAGCTATCGGGCAGGGCACTGAGGGTATTCAGATCCTCCAGAGAGAGTAAGGTAATGCCCTGAAGATAAACCCCATTAACCGCCAAACATGGCGGTGCTTCCACTACGACGGGTGAGACAGTTTGTGGTGAAACGTTATCGGTGCGATTAATCAATCCTTGATGACGGCGTTCTTCAATTAATTGGTCTATTTCTCGTGAACTATCTTGTAAGGTTCTTCTTGCTTCATCTGTAGGAAAAGCGGGATTAGGCGTATCAGGCGATGCGCTCCCCTGAAATGCAGTACATAATAAGATGAAGATTGTCGTCCTTTTAATCATGGGAATACCCAAATGACAATAGTTGATGGGAAATGTATCGTGTTGGGTTAGGTTTAAACATCCTAGTTTATTAATTAAGCATTAGAGCATAGAAAATCTTTTATGTTGTTCTGATTAACAAATGTGTTTTGTCAGGAATTATAATTTCCAGTTATAAATTTACATTAGTGATTTATGATAATTCATTTTAGTTATGTATTATTTCAATGTGAAGAGTTAAGTGAAATTTAATTTGGTTTAATCAATGTCCAGCAGAATAATGAGATTGAATTAGGGGGTTTTTCTGTATTTTCAGCTTTTTATTTACAAGTTTTACTTATGGAACATTGATGAAAGGTATTGAAGTGGCGGAAATGTAACACATTAAGAACAGCGGTTTTTTAGTCAGATTGCTTGGCGTAAAATCAATCATGCATGTAACTATAAATTCATCTATCTTTATTTATTGTGAAAATAATTACTATATGAAAATCTGACAGCGAAAAAAAATCAGAAAAACAAATATAAAATAGAAAAACAGGAATTAAAGTAAATTAGCGGGAATTTTGAGATGTTAGAATGATTCAGCCAATGAATAATATTCATTGGCTGAAAAATTATGACTTAATATTTAATGAATAAGATATTAAGCAACAACCGGTGCGCGCCAGTCGTCAGCACCAGAAGTACCCGCAGTAGTGTGTTCCCAAGTAATCTTACGATAAGAAAGAGATACACGAACTAATTGCGTGAATTCTGATTTAGCCGGATCCTGGCAGTGTGGCATTTTGCAATCGATATCAACGATAGTTGCATCTTCCAGTTTTGTCGTAAAGAAATGCTCTTGTTTACCTTCGATTGAAGTACGATACCATTTCAATTCTACAGTAGGCAGCATTTCGCCAGAAGCCAGTGCGTTGTACAGCAGAGGAACTGATTTATTCAATGCAACGGTAAAGCGGAATGGCTTATGCGCACGCTGGCCAGAAGGTTGTCCTGACTGTGGATCAGTGGGGACAGTGACGATGTGGTCAAATTCTTGAACCAGCATTTCGTCTTCGTGGCCCTGAACAAAGATATTACCTACGGATTCAGCAGTGAATGAACCAGCGGTAATATGACCCTGAGTTTTACCATGGATGGAAATATAACATGGAGTTGGCATATGAATATCCTATAAAAAGTTACCAATATTAGTGTAAGTGTTCATTTCTTGCGTGATTATTCCATCTGTTAATAAAATGAAATTATCGCTTACCAAACACTCGGGGCGAATAATAAAGCTGAAATTGCCTGATGCAAAGTCATTTGAAAAATGCAATATGCACGTTAATTCAATGACAAATAATAATTTTATAATTATTGCCGTTATAAAATTTATAGCTGATTTTTTATAAACAATAAGCTTATTCAACTGGTTTAAAAATGATCTATGACTTTTTTATTTTTTTAACTTTTTGATATTTAATGATTTTTATTTTTTTATTTAAATATTTTTTATGATCATTTGAAAAGTGTTATCTAGATCAAAAAAATGGAAATAACCTGGATTGTTATGGCGAATAATTAATCAAGATAAAATACAAAATGATATTGATGATGATTATTGATAACGGTCTGTAAGGTTATATTTTATTCAGGTGAAGATGAAAAATATTTCTTTTAACGCAAATAATAGGTAGTGGGATTACGTACTCTTACAGAGAGTAAAACCAAACTTTCCTCTATTTTGAGCGCAAAAAAATGTTTATAACTTGCTATGGATTTTGATAGGAAGATTAAAAGCTTGAATAGAGGTCTTTATCAATTTGTGTTTAGGCTTTACATCAAAAAAATAAAATGTCAAACTCGAACTTGACGATTTTCGTATCGATGTTATTTCCACGATTGGATAGAGTATATCTGATTATTTAACTATATGTTGATATAAAACTATTCGTGCCTACAAATATAGTTGTCTTCTTTAGCCTATTTTTTAGGAAGATTTTCTGTATTTATTATATGGGTGAACATTGGAATCATTCTCTCACCAATAATGGGTTGTTAGACAGTTCATGGTTGTATTAGCCAAAGGATTCAAATATGAGTAAGAATAGTCCAGGTAGCGTAGCGCCGAAAGAAAGAATTAATATTAAGTATGTTCCTAATAATGGTGACCAGACCGCAGAAGTTGAATTACCTCTAAATCTTCTGGTTGTTGGTGACTTGAAAGGAAAAAGCGAAGATACGCCAATTGAAGAGCGGCAGACAGTTTCTATCAATAAGAACAACTTTAATGCCGTAATGAATGAAGCGAACATCAACCTAACTTTTAACGTTCCTAATCGTCTCGATGAAAAAAACGAAGAAGATCTGCCGGTTAATCTGGAAATAAAATCGCTGAATGATTTTTCGCCAGATAATGTCGCGAAGAAAGTGCCTGAATTAAATAAACTTCTCGAACTTCGTGAGGCATTAGTTGCATTAAAAGGTCCATTGGGAAATATCCCAGCATTTCGTGCTCGTTTGCAGTCACTACTGGATGATGAATCCGTTCGTGAGCAACTCCTGAAAGAACTTGAAATCGTCAATAAAAAATAACTGGTTAAAGGAATTTTTAAATGGCTCAACGCGAAGAAAACAGCACAGCTATTGCTTCTGGCGCAACGACTTCCTTGCTTGATGAAATTATGTCTCAAGCGAGAATGACTCCTGAAAATGACGGCTACTATATTGCTAAACAAGGTGTTGCTGCGTTTATCGGTAGCATCCTGGATACTGGCTCTAACGACGAACCCATCAACAAGCTGCTTGTTGATAAGATGATCGTTGAGTTGGATAAAAAGCTAAGTGAGCAGATGGATGAAATCATGCACGCGAAGCCGTTCCAGGAATTGGAATCTTCTTGGCGTTCACTGAAAATTTTGGTGGATCGCACAGATTTCCGTGAAAACATCAAAATCAACATCCTTCATGCCACTAAAGATGAATTGTTGGAAGATTTTGAATTCTCTCCTGAAATTATTCAGTCTGGCTTCTATAAGCACGTTTATGCCTCAGGCTACGGCCAGTTTGGGGGGGAACCTGTTGCTTCCGTCATCGGTAACTACGCGTTCAACAACACCACGCCTGATATTAAACTGATGCAGTATGTCAGTTCGGTTGGTGCGATGGCTCATGCACCATTCTTGTCTTCCGTTTCACCGGAATTCTTTGGTGTTAACAGCTTTACTGAGCTGCCTGCCATCAAAGATCTGAAATCCGTCTTCGAAGGCCCTTCACATACTAAATGGCGTGCGCTGCGTGAGTCAGAAGATTCACGTTACTTAGGCCTGACCGCCCCTCGTTTCTTGCTGCGTCTGCCTTATTCCAGTGTTGAAAACCCAATCAAGAACTTCAACTATCAGGAAAATGTCAGCCGTGAGCACGAACATTTCTTGTGGGGCAATACTGCGTACTTGTTGGCTAGCTGCCTGACTGACAGCTTTGCTAAATACCGCTGGTGTCCAAACATCATTGGTCCACAAAGCGGTGGTGCAGTCAGCGACCTGCCAGTTCACCTGTATGAAGCAATGGGTCAGATTCAGGCGAAGATCCCAACAGAAGTTTTAGTCACTGACCGCCGTGAATTCGAACTGGCAGAAGAAGGCTTCATTACCCTGACCATGCGTAAGGGTAGCGATAATGCCGCATTCTTCTCGGCAAACTCGGTTCAGAAACCCAAAGTGTTCCCCAATACCCGTGAAGGGAAGAACGCCGAAACCAACTACAAGTTGGGCACCCAGCTTCCATATATGTTCATCATCAACCGTCTGGCTCACTACATCAAAGTGTTGCAGCGCGAACAGATCGGCTCCTGGAAAGAGCGTCAGGATCTGGAACGTGAACTGAACATGTGGCTGAAACAGTACATTGCTGATCAGGAAAATCCACCAACTGACGTTCGTAGCCGTCGTCCTCTGCGTGCCGCTGAGATTAAGGTACTGGATGTTGAAGGCGATCCAGGCTGGTATCAGGTGGCGATGCAAGTTCGCCCGCACTTCAAATACATGGGTGCAAGTTTCGAACTGTCTCTGGTTGGACGTTTGGATAAGGAATAATCATGGCTGCGCTGTACAGTTGGAGTAGGGGCAGCTCTGCCAGTCTGTTCGAGCGCATTCAAGGGAAGAGCGGTGGCTCTTCCCGTCAATCAAGGATGCGTGCACTACTTGATTCTATTAGGAAGCATTTGAATGAAGTGCTGAATTCCCGTCCGGGTGCTTGCCAAAGTGCCGTAGATTTAGGGGTCATTGATCTCAATGATGCGACCGCAACATCGGTGGATTTCAAGCAAAGTATCGAATGGGCGATTGAAGGGTGCATCAGAAATTATGAGCCAAGAATATCAGCGGTTTCTGTCAGCGCCATCAATGATGATTCAGATCCGTTGCTGTTGAGCTTTCATATCAGCGCTGAAATCTCTCTGGATGATATCAACGATCTTGTGGAATTTAGCATCCAGTTGGATAACAACCGGCGCTATTGCCTGGAGCGAACCCAATAAATGTCATTTGAAAAATATTTCAGAGATGAGTTGAACTATCTGCGGCAACTGGGAAAAGAAGCCGCAGTTGAGCGCCCTCATCTTGCCGCATTTTTGTCAGAACAGGGTTCTGATCCCGACGTTGAGCGTTTGCTTGAAGGTTTTGCCTTCCTGACGGGCAACCTGCGGGCAAAGATTGATGATCAATTCCCTGAATTGACCCACGGCCTGCTCAATATGCTGTGGCCGAACTATTTGCGTCCAACTCCCAGCATGACCATCATCGAGTATACCCCGGATGAGAGCGTGGTGACGAAAGCGACACAGGTCAAGCGTGGCACACAGATTATGAGCCATTCGTTGTCGGCTCAGGATGATATTTTTTCGAACGAAAAATCGGCTGGCAAAAAAGACGATCCAGGTCGCTGCACCTTTACGCTCTGCCGCGATGTCTGGCTTTTTCCGCTTTCCATCCGTGACATTACCGTCAATAACAGTAATGAAACTGGAATTATCGGCCTGAATTTTACGTCGAAAACAGAACTGAGCCTGCATGAGTTGGAACTGGGCAAACTGCGTTTTTATTTGAGCGGTGATAATTATACTACCTCCCAGCTCTATTTCTGGCTTTGCTACTACTTCAGAAAAGCAGAGTTGGTGGCAGGTGATACCGTGATCCCGCTGCCAGATTTTGATTTTGTGCCTGTGGGATTTGAGCGGGAAGATGCGTTACTGCCTTACCCCAAAAATGCCTATATGGGATATCGCATCTTGCAGGAATATTTCTGTTTCGCGGAAAGTTTCCTGTTTTTTGATGTGAAAGGCTTCCCGGAACTGCCGGAAGATCTCAAGACCAAAGATTTCAAACTGAATTTACATTTTTCTCAGGCATTGCCACCAGAAGCCAAGATTCGCCATGACACTTTTCGTCTGCACTGCACACCCGCAATCAACCTGTTCCCCATGGACAGTGAAGCCATTGAACTCAATGGCAGCCAGACGGAATACCCATTGAAAGCCAGTTACAGCTTCCCGGATAACTACGACATTTTCTCCGTTGATAGCGTAGAAAGCTGGCTGACGGGGGAAAATGGTGAACGCAGTCGTGCCCGTCTTGGTGAGCGAGTCTATACCCCGTTTGAAAGTTTCAACCACCAAATGGATGACGAAGATGAACGTTCGATGCGTTATTACCGTATCCGGGTGAAAGAGTCGCCTTTCCGCCGGGGGTTGGAACATTTCATCTCATTGGTACGGAACGATGAGGCTGATCTGCTCAGACTCAAGCTGAAAGAAAATGTTTCGATCAGATTGACCTGTACTAACCGTGAATTGCCTTTAGAGTTGCGGGTTGGCGACATTAATTACCCGTCAACCGGCAGCCCGTCATTTGCGTCATTCCGCAATATTACGCGGCCGTCAGTGCCTCTCTACCCTTTGTTGGATGGCGGTTTGCACTGGTCATTGCTGTCAAATATGTCGCTCAACTATATGTCATTGCTGGATAAGGATGCCCTAAAACAGGTGCTACGTACCTACGATTTCCCCAGTATTCATAACCGGCAGTCTAAGCGTTCATCGCAGAAACGGCTTGATGCTATTGAAAAAATTGATACAAAGCCGACAGATCACCTATTCCGTGGTCAGCCTGTCCGTGGATTGCGTTCAACCCTGTATATCCGGCAACAGGCATTCAGCTCGGAAGGCGAGCTTTATCTGTTCAGTACGATTCTGTCACGGTTTTTCTCACTGTATGCCAGCGTCAATGCGTTTCATATGTTGAAGGTAATCAATTTAGATAATCAGGAATGTTATGAATGGCCGGTACAGATAGGTCAACACTCGTTGATGTAATCACTGAACAGGATCCTGCCACGCCGCTGGCATTGGATATCTCACAGTACAACTTTTACCAGCTGGTTGAGCTGCTTAACCAGCTAGCGGTAGCGTGGGATAAAACCGGAGAGACAGATCGTCCTGATCTGGAATCTGTCCGTTTTCGTTCCAGCGCCAGCCTGGCATTTCCGACCCGGGATGTCATCTCGCTTACGCAATCCAAAAAGGGATACTTCGAACTGGAAGTTTCCTTTATGGGGTTGCATGGCAGCCAGTCCCCGATGCCAGGCTATTATCTGGATTCACTGGCATGGGAAGATGCTCAGGGGGAAAACCGTCTGACGGATTTTCTCAACATTTTCAACCACCGTTTAATTACGATCCTGCATCAGATTTGGCGGAAATACCGCTATTACATCTGTTTCAAGAAAGGTGGGGAAGATTATTTTTCTCAACGTATGTTCTCTCTCGTTGGGTTAGGCAGTGATGTCAACCGCCGGATGCTGAACATCAATCACAGCAAAATGCTGGCGTACGCCGGATTACTGGCAAGCCCCGGACGTTCGCCAGAAGTCATATGCAGCCTTGTTTCCCACTGTTTTGATTTGCAGGACGTCACGTTGCACGGCTGGCAATTCAGGAAAGTCACCATTCCCGTGTATCAGCAGAATCGCCTGGGGGGAGAAAACAAGGGGCTAAAAGTTGGTGATACCAAATTATCAGTATTAGGAGACAACTTCACCATTGGTTCTTGGGTTGGGGATTATAGTGGTAAGTTTTTGCTTAGTATCAATAACTTAACTCGGGATCGGTTCCTTTCATTCCTGCCTGATGGCAAAAACTATCTGCCCTTGGTGATGTTCATCTCTTTTGTCATGCGCAGCCAGTTTGCTTGGGAACTGCGTCTTAGCCTGGCTGAAAATCAGGTCAGCGGCATGGTATTGGGGGCAACGCAGAATAACCATTTGGGATGGACCAGTTTTCTCGGCGAACCGGAACAGAAACCTTCTGTCATCATTTCAGTTATGGAATAACGACCATGGAAAAAAATCAACCAATCCTTTCATTGCGGGTTCTTAACAGTGAACAGCTGGAAAGTGGTAAAGCCGCCAACTGCCAGTTCTCGATACAGGGTGGTACGGTCGGTAGCAGTGAAAGCCACCTTTGGTCAGTGCAGGATCAGCAGGGCAATGTCTGCCCGTCCCAATTCGCCATTAAATGGCAGGATGGGGCATTTTGCCTGCAAGTATTTGCTGAATCAGTGCAAATCAACAGTGCGGCTTTGACGCCAGAGTCGGGTTTGATCTTGTTACAACAAGGCGATCAAATCAACGTAGGTAATTTGTCGATCAAGACCCATATCAGTTTTTCTGAGGCAGATCGTGTTGATCCTTCAATGATATCCCCCGAATCGTTGGTTTCCAGTTATAGCAATCCGTTGGATGCCATGATGGAAGGTGCACCTGTACAAAAATCGGCGTTTGCCCACGATGAAGGCATTGCTCCAACGGTTATGCATCGTTTCAGTGATGATCCGCTACGGGTACTTGATAGCGAGAGCCTGACCACATTGAAACCCAGGGTTGAAGCTGATGATACGGAACAACTTTTGCCGCCGGATCATTACCAGACCCCCCCATTTGCTAACCCTATTTCTGATAACCGAGGCAGTGTTATGGATCAGGAGTTCCTTGATTTACCGGACATCGATTCCGACAGACAGTACGAAAGTATGGATGTTGATCATGTCGCCATTACCCCTCTCATGCGTGGGCTGGAAGCGCGTTTGCCTTTGCACGACAGCCAGCAGGCAAATGATTTTCTGCAAGAAATGGGTAAAACCATGAAAGCCGCCATTGAGGGGTTATTGGCTCTCCAGCGTGAACAACATGGGTTACGTGATAAACAGCTCCGGCCTATCGAAGATAATCCACTGCGCCTGAATATGGATTATGACACGACCATGCAGGTGATGTTTTCTGATCAGAAAAGTCCGGTTCATCTCTCCGCTCCGGCTGCGGTAGCGGAAAGTCTGCAAAACCTGCAATTACACTATCAGGCTAACCGAATTGCCATCTCTGCCGCACTGGACACCATGCTGGAAGCCTTTGCGCCAGAGCAATTGCTCCGTCGGTTCTCACACTATCGTCGTAGCAATGAAGCCAGGAATAAAGACGCATCCTGGGCCTGGGACATGTACACCAACTATTACCGAGAATTATCTTCCAGTCGCCAACAAGGATTCGAAAAATTATTCCGCGAGGTGTATGAGCAGGCTTATGACCGCGCATTGCGTCAGGGCTTGGAGGAATCCAGCAATGACACATTCCGCTAGTCGCCGTATATGGGCTGTAGGGATTTTATTGCTGTCAGTGATGTTGCTGAACGGCTGTAGCAGTGCATGGAACGCAACAAAAAAAGTGGGCCAGGTCATTTGGGACCCTTCCACACCGGTAGGTAAACCCGATGAGCAGGTCTCTGTTGCCAACATTACATTGCTGGCCGAACCCGACATCAACCCCAATGAAAGTGGTGAAGCGGTCCCTGTTGAAATGAATTTGGTTTATCTCAGTGAGGATTCACGCTTTCTGGCTGCCGACTATGACCAGCTTGATAGCGATAAGCTCGAAAAAGCACTGGGGAAAAACTACATCGATCATCAGGATTACACCCTGTTACCAGGACAATACAAACCCCTGGAGCAGATCGCATTGGAAAAGAAAAACCGTTACATCGGGGTCATCGTTCACTATGCAGATGCAAATCAATCTGAATGGAAAAAGATCATCCGGGTAAAAGACATCGGCCGCCATTATCACATTTTGGTGCATGTCAGAAATAACGACGTCGAACTTAGAAAAGAGGAGGAGTAATCATGCCAGGCAAAAATCGGGTGATTTGGCACGAAGGATTATTCATCAAACCCCAACATTTTCAGCAACAACAAAAACATATTGATTATCTGGCACATAGCCTTGTTTCAGTCTTGACACCTTATGCGCACGGTTTCAGCTCCCTGAGCATTAATGATGATTTACTCAAACTGGGACGTATCGGGATCACCGAAGCCAGTGGCATTATGCCGGATGGCACTGTTTTTTCTGCGCCTGGCCAAGATATGCTGCCAAAACCGTTGGATATCCAAAATACCAATGGCGAGAAAAGCAAAGATATTTATCTGGCATTGCCTATGTCCAGCGATACCATTCTGGAAATTGCCGATCCGGATGCAGAAACGCAAAGTACGGTGCGTTATCGCAAATTACCGACCAATATCCGAGACCTTCATACCAAAGGTGGTGATACCACTGCCGTGGAGCTTGCCCAATTGACGCCCGTTCTGATGCAAGGCTCCGAGGACATGAGTGCTTACACCACCATTCCACTGTGCCGCATCAAAGAAAAGCAAAAAAATGGCAACATTGTTCTGGATAACGAATTTGTCCCGACCTGTTTGTCTATCTTCGTGGCTGACAAACTCAGGCGTTTCATGGTGGAAATTGATGGCCTGCTGACCGAGCGTTCAAGAACACTGGCTAAACGCATTGGTTCGCCGGGTCAGCAAGGGGTGGCGGATGTCGCCGAATTTATGATGCTGCAATTGCTCAACCGCGTTCAGCCGTTGTTCAACCATTATGCCAAACAAACCGTTTTGCACCCGCTACATTTGTATACCGAGCTACTCCAGACTTGTGGCGAGTTGAGGACGTTCACCGATTCAAGCCGCCTGCCGGGGAATATATTGGCGTATGACCACAATAACCTGACCGATACCTTCCAGGCTGTGATGCACGCAATTCGTGATGCGTTAAATGTGGTTCTGACCCCACGTGCAACTTCGATTGCGCTGAAACAGAACGAAGGTGGCATTCGTGTGGCAACACTGCACGACAACGATCTGTTGCGCAAGTCCGAATTCGTACTGGCAATCAGCGCCAGCACACCGCAGGAGCAGTTGCGACGCCAGTTCGTCCAGCAAACCAAAGTCACATCAATGGAAAAAATCCGCGATCTGGTCAGCGTCCAGTTGCCGGGCGTGCCATTGATTGCCCTGTCTGCTGCGCCACGCCAGTTGCCGTATCACTCTGGATATACCTACTTCCGTCTGGATCAGAAGAGTCCGGCGTGGAAAGAGATCCTGCAAGGAAATTCCATCGCGTTCCACGTATCAGGGGATTTCCCTGACTTAGATATGCAGCTCTGGGCTATCAGGGGCGGTAAGGAATAATCATGAGTGATATCAATGTTGACAGTCCGTCACTGGAAAAGTCTGAAACGCTGCAAACGTCTCAACGCCAGTACCAGCTACCGTTGCGTGGTGAAAGCCTCAACCCCATGATCGATGCCGCCACCCCCTTGCTGGGGATGGTCTTGCGTTTGCAGGATATGACGGATCAGGCACTGCCAGACAAGCTTTACCAACAGGTTGTTACTGACATTCGGGCCATTGAGCAGTCTCTGCAAACCAAGGGTTATGAACCCGGCGCGATTGTTTCATTCCGTTACGTACTGTGCACCTTCATTGATGAAACTGCGTTGGGGCACGGCTGGAACAGCCAGAATGGCTGGTTGAAGCAATCATTGTTGGTGCACTTCCACAATGAAACCTGGGGAGGGGAGAAGGTTTTCGTCTTGCTTGAACGTTTGATGGGAGAGGCGCAGCGCTACCAGCATCTGCTGGAGTTCATTTACCTCTGCCTCTGTCTGGGCTATCGCGGGCGCTACAAAGTCAGCGCCCAGAAAAGCGATGACTTTGAGCGCTTGTTCCGTCGGTTGCAGCAACAGCTTCACTCACTGCGCGGGGATACTCCGCCGACCACGTTGTATGTCAACGTCAACGAGAGTAATGCGCGTTATCGCCTGAGCAGACGATGGACTATCAAGCACCTGTTTGTGATTAGCGTGGGCTTGCTGGTGGCTGTTTACAGCTTTTATGCCATTCGCCTCGGTGATCAGACCCAAGACATATTAAAGCAGCTAAGTAACTTATTGAGATAGGAAGTCGCCATGATCCAGATTGATCTGCCTACCCTTGTAAATCGTATAAACCCGATGACCCGCCATGCACTGGAAGCGGCGGCGGCATCCTGCGTCAGTCAGCAACAACCTGAAATCACGGTTGCGCAGCTGCTGCTCCAAATGATCGATACGCCACTTAGTGATGTACGACTCATCTTCAATAAAGCAGACATCGATAAAGATCTGCTCAAAGAACAGCTCGATCAGGTAATGACGCACCATCAAACGCTGGTGCAGGCCTACCCCAATTTTTCCCCAATGCTGGTGGAATGGTTACAGGATAGCTGGTTGTTGGCTTCCACAGAGATGCAGCACACCGAACTGCGCAGCGGCGTTATGCTGATTGCATTGCTATTCAGCCCGCTGCGTTACCTGGCACCACAAACTGCGCGTCTGCTGGCAGGTATCAACCGCGAATTATTGCGCCAAAACTTTGCAGAATGGACGAATGGTTCGGCTGAACAGCCTTTTGCGGACAACAGTAATAAAGATGGGCAGGGCGCACATCCGGCAAACAGCGACAGTTTGCTGGCACGCTTTACCCAGAACATGACCGAACAGGCACGTCAGGGCAAGCTGGATCCGGTTTTATGCCGCGATAACGAGATCGATCTGATGATCGACATCCTGTGTCGTCGGCGCAAAAACAACCCCATCGTCGTGGGTGAAGCGGGGGTCGGTAAAAGTGCCCTGATTGAAGGTTTGGCATTGCGCATTATTAACGATCGCGTACCGGACAAATTGCGCAACAGTGAACTGATGACACTGGATCTGGGGGCATTGCAGGCTGGGGCCGCAGTTAAGGGTGAATTTGAAAAACGCTTCAAAGGCATCATGGCTGAAATTAGCCAATCGGCAAAACCCATCATCCTGTTTATTGATGAAGCCCATACCCTGATCGGTGCGGGCAATCAAGCGGGAGGTTTGGATATCTCCAACCTGTTGAAACCGGCTTTGGCACGTGGTGAGCTGAAAACTATCGCCGCCACCACATGGAGCGAATACAAGAAATATTTTGAAAAAGATGCCGCGCTATCCCGTCGTTTCCAACTGGTGAAAGTGTCTGAGCCAACAGCGGATGAAGCAACCGTCATCATGCGTGGCCTGCGAGCCATTTACGAGCAGGCGCACGGCGTGCTGATTGATGATGAAGCCCTGAAAGCCTCAGCGGTATTGAGTGACCGTTACCTTTCCGGCCGCCAATTGCCGGACAAAGCCATTGACGTATTGGATACTGCCTGTGCCCGTGTTGCCATCAACCTGACTTCACCCCCGCGTCAGATCTCTTCGTTAACGACCGACCTGCACCAGATGCAAATGGAAATCGACGTGCTGGAGAGGGAACAACGCATGGGATTGAACATCCATGCTGAACGATTGGACGCGTTGCAAAACCAGCAAAAAGACGTTCAGCAGCAACTCACCGCGTTGGAAATGAGCTGGCAACAGCAGCAAGAGTTGGTGAAACATATCATCGAACTGCGCCACCAATTACTGGCGGATGATTCTTTCGTTGAAAATACGGTTGAAGAGATTGTCGGGGATGAGGATAAACATGAAGCGACTAAGCCGGGTGAGACCGCAGAAGAAGCCGGGATAGCCGGGATAATAGAAAAAGTCGCTGACGAACAATCCTTGATCGAAAAACTGGCGACGCTTAATGTCCAGTTGGCAGAACTACAGCAGAAGCAAATACTGGTTTCCCCGCATGTGGATAAAACCCAGATTGCGGCGGTGATTGCCGAATGGACGGGCGTACCATTGAACCGCTTGTCACAAAGCGAACTTTCCATTGTCACTGAATTGCCTGTTCACTTGGGGCAAAGCATCAAGGGGCAGGAAATTGCGATCCAGTGTTTGCACAAACACTTACTGACTGCCCGGGCCGATTTGCGTCGTCCGGGGCGTCCTCTTGGGGCATTCCTGTTGGTCGGGCCAAGTGGCGTCGGTAAGACAGAAACCGTCCTGCAAATTGCGGAACTGATGTTTGGTGGCCGTCAATACCTTACCACCATCAACATGTCCGAGTTTCAGGAGAAACACACGGTTTCCCGTCTGATCGGTTCACCCCCGGGTTACGTCGGATATGGTGAAGGTGGTGTACTGACCGAAGCCATTCGCCAGAAACCGTATTCAGTTGTCTTGCTGGATGAAGTGGAAAAAGCTCACCCTGACGTACTGAACCTGTTCTATCAGGCTTTCGACAAAGGGGAACTGGCGGATGGAGAAGGACGCATTATCGACTGTAAAAACGTCGTGTTCTTCCTGACGTCAAACCTGGGCTATCAAACCATCGTAGACAGTGCCGAACAGCCAGCGCAGATCAACGACCTGCTTTACCCTGAATTAGCGGCATTCTTCAAACCCGCCCTGTTGGCGCGGATGGAAGTGATCCCTTACCTGCCATTGGGTCATGAAACGCTGAAAATCATTATTCAGGGCAAACTGGCCCGACTGGATACCCTGTTGACCCAACGTTTCAACGCAGAAGTCACCATCAGCGACGAGGTATCCGAAGAGATCCTGCAACGTGCTACCCGCGCGGAAAATGGTGCCCGTATGTTGGAGTCCATCATTGATGGCGCACTGCTACCGCCAATTTCATTACTGCTGTTGCAGAAAATGGCGGCGGGGACCCCCATCAGGGCCATTCGCTTAACCGTGGTTGAACACGAATTCCACGCAGAGGTTGAGGAGGCAGAATAATGAAACAGCGGCTGAAAAGCGCGTTAGCGTTATTGGAAAATGACACTGTAGAACAACTGGCTGACCATTTTTTGCAGATCAGCCATAGCTCGCGTTTTGATGCCCTGTTGGTTTTCCTGCTGAACATCAACGAAAACAGGTTGGAATGCTATAACTTGCCGGCGACTCAGCAAACCAGTTCGCGCCGATTGCAAGTGGACATTGATGACGTCAATAACCCGTTGATACAGGTATTACGCAAGGGAACCCCAACTGTTTGGGATTCCCTTAATCACGGGGCACGCATTGATGAGCCATACTTCCGCACGTTTATCGCGGAACTACCGCATAATTGTGGGTTGTACGGCATTCCCCTGTTTGACTGCAATGGGCAGGCTTGTGGGGTGATCGCTATCTTTGCCGAAGATGTCCGCCATTTCATCAACAATGAAAACATGTTCGGCATCTATTGCCATGTCATGCAGCATCGCCTGAAAAAATTGCAGGAACTCGAACAACTGCGTGGACAGTTACGCCAAATCCGCCAGGTATTTCAGGTTCAACGCCAAAAAGAAAAACAATTGGATGAATTGCTGGCTTCCCTGAGTGAATCGAAAAAACCGGCGGCAGTCAGCCGTATCTCCGTGGATTACAGTCATATCGATAATCTGCCAAAGGCCATAGAAGAATTTGAAAGCGCCGTGTTGATTCAACGTCAGCGTCAGTTTGGCAATGACACCAGATTGATCGCACAAAGCCTGGGTATTGCCCAGCGGACGTTGGTTTACAAACTGGCTAAGTACGGGTGTAGATTATGAATATTGTTTTAATTATCAGTTCATTGCTCGCTTCATTGACAGGGAACCCCAAGCTTGCAGAGGTGGCAGAACTCAAGGACGTGGTTGCGGTGAAGGAAGAGCAAAATTTAGATGAGTTGCATAAATGCCGCTTTGAGCCGTCTCCTCTTATCCGGCTGGCATGTTATGACCGCGCGTTGAATAACCTCAAGTTCAAAACGGTGAAAATCCCTATCGAAAATATGGGACATCTGTGGCGGCAAGCGATGGAACAGGAGATGAAACGTACCGATTACTCTACCAGCTTCATTGTGACGCAGGGAGAGAATGGTGCGGCACCGATTATCTTGACCACGCCCGCGATTGGCGTAGCCCCCCCACGTCCCGTATTAATGTTGAGTTGCATTGACAGTATCACCCGCTTGCAGGTGGCACTGCCCAAGCCCGTAGAGTCAGGGGCTGTCATTGTGGCAACAGACAGAACCGAGTACCGTACTGAATGGTTCGTGCGGGAACAGGGTTACTTGTGGGAATCCAGCCGTGGTTTACCGGGCATTGAAGAAATCAAGCGCCTGATGAACAGCGACCGGATGAGTATTACAGGCAGTAATGGTAGCCAGATAACCTTTAACATTTCTCAGTTGGAGCAGGCAGCGAAGCCATTACGTGCTGCTTGCCGTTGGTAATCGACATGGACATCAGAACACAATTCGATTGGTTCGGCTCCCTGCTGGCCCCCCTGTCCGACGAACAGATTGGCAAGGCGCTGGGAGACAACGAACCCGCATGGGAATACATTGACGGCGAAATGATCAAATTTGGCTCGCTGTCACATGGGGCGCTGGATGTTGACGAGATCCAGCGTCAGGCACTGCAATTATTGCGTGAAAACAGCAAAGACTTCCGGTTGGTGGTTCATCTGCTGCGTACCCTGCAACATGCTGGTAACGCGGCTGAACTGATCCTCGCAATGGAGTTGTTGACCGAATATATCAAAAACTACTGGGAAAAAGCCTGGCCAACCAAGCCACAGTTAAAACGTCGGCTGGCACAGCAAGTACTCAAGCGTTTCGACTCCGCCCAGAGCAGTTTTATTGAACAGGCAAGCAAAAGTGAACGGGATGATGCACAAGGGGCGTTAGCCCATCTCGCCCAATGCTGGCATGCCAATGAAGCGGATCTTGCTAAAGACGTTGACCAACTGCGCATTCGTTATAACCGTCAGCCAGAAACCGTCCCTGTGGAGACAAAGCCTGCCCCTGCTGCGGTGCCCACATCATCTTCAGCCGAATCTGTGGTGCAAACGCCACAGGGTTTTCAAGCTGCACCGATGCCAGACGTCGATGTCAACAGTTCGAGCGAAAAAGCGTGGAAGCAGACGTTGATGACCGTCGCAGATCTGCTGTGTGAACGCTATCCCGAATTGCCTGTGGGTTATTCCCTGCGCCGTCACGCGGTATGGCACACCATCACCACGGCACCGATGGCGAATGCAACAGGCAAAACCCCATTGGCACCGACTTCCGCCGATCGTACTGCCGACTATGTGGCGAGATTACCGACGGCAGACAACAAATTGCTCCAGCAAATCGAGCAAAGCCTGACGCTGGCTCCTTACTGGCTGGATGGTCATGCCATTGCCGCACAAGCCGCATTGCAACTGGGATATGGCAATGTCGCTCAGGCCATTCGTGATGAACTGAATGCCTTTTTAGCACGGTTGCCCGTGCTGAAAACCTTAAGCTTTTCTGACAGTAGCCCGTTTATTTCCCCTGAAACCCTCGACTGGCTCACGCCTGAACCTGTGGCAACGGGCAAGGGTTCCGTTTCTGCTGATCAGGAAGTTATCTGGCAATGTTTCCAGCAACAGGGACTGGAAGCAGCCCTGAAAATGCTGGAAGCACATCAGCAACAGTTAACGGAGCCACGGGATCAATTCTATGGTCAATGGCTCAATGCCCAATTGCTTGAAGAAGCTGGCATGACAGCGCTGGCCCAACAGCATTACCGGAATTTGTTACACACGGGACAACACATGCAACTTATTCAATGGGAACCCGGCCTGCTGGCTTTATTGGCTGAAAAACTCCCTTCTCCTCTCAAGGATACGGCTTCAAACAGGAGTGTTAACCCATGAAATGGCCCTCTTTGTCATCTTTGGCTCCATTGAAATCAGCTTTGCCGACACTGGCAAAGTTTAAATCCTTGCCACGTCTCAAGGCATTGATGGCACTGGTTCTGGCGCTTATCCCCTGCTTGCTGTTAATTGCGGTCTGGTGGTGGGGACCGGACTGGAAACTGCGCAACGATTATCCACTGGAAAGCCTCGCCGCCCGCTGGCTGGCAACAATTATCATTGTCATGATGGTCGTGTTCTGGGTTGGCATGAAAGCCTGGCGTCGCTTGCGGACTCTGGAAAAACTGAACCTTGACGTTGAACTGAAAGTAGTTGATCCGGTACGGGTGGATATTGAACATCAGGATCGTTATCTCGACCACTGGAAATCCCAGTTGCAACGCCATCTGGACTCGTACAATTACCTGTATGAACGTCCGTGGTACATCATCATCGGGAGCCAGAAAAGCGGTAAATCCTCACTGATCAAGGAAGGTTATAAGCTCTCCGAAATCGCGGCACCGGAATATTTGCGTCAGGATGGTGAAGTGCCCCTGATGCTGCGTTGCTGGTTAGGGGAAAAAGCGGTCATTATCGATCCGAAAGGGCAGTTAATAGACCAGCCAGTTCCGCTTAACAGCGACAAACCGCAAATCAATAGCCGTCTGTGGGAAACATTGCTGAACTGGTTGACTGAAAATCGTCAGCGTCAGCCCCTCAACGGCATTATCCTGACCGTGGATACCCTGCGTCTGATGTCTGATAGCCGTGAACAGCGTGAACGCTATGTACGGGAGATCCACCAGCGCCTGCAAGACATTCGCCTGACCTTCCACAGCCAGTTGCCGCTCTATCTGGTGATGACCAAAATTGACCTGTTACACGGCTTTGAGGCGATGTATCAGTCCCTGGATCGCAAACTGCGCGACCAGATTTTGGGCGTGACATTCAGCCTGAATAACCGCGATGAAAAAGCGTGGCGCAGTGAACTGGACGCGTTCTGGACGCAGTGGATGGGCAACCTGAATGCGGCGATGCCAGATATGATGCTGAACAATGTGGACGCCAACCAGCGCAGCGCCCTGTTCAGTTTTACCCGCCAGATCCAGGGGCTGCACAGCTATATCACCCAGATGCTGGACGATATTCTGTATAACGACGAACACCACCGTCCCACCTTGCGCGGTGTCTATCTGACATCAGCCCATCAACGGGGACAGATGGATGACCTGTTCACTCAGTCTGCGTCGGCCCAGTATCACCTGGGATCGCAGGCATACCCGACCTGGCCGGTGGGCGATACCCTGCCGTACTTCACCCATTCGTTGTTCGAAAATGTCCTGCTGGCCGAGCCGAATCTGGCGGCGGAAAACCGGATCTGGTTGAGCCGCAATCGTCGCCAGTTGTATACCTTCTCCGTGATCAGTGCGTCGGTCATTCTGGCGATGTGGGGGGGCTGGCATTACTTCTACCAGAAAAACTATCGGGCCGGTGAAGAAGTGCTGGCACAGGCGAAAAACTTCCTGTCCGTCCCGCCTCCGAAAGGGGATGACCGCTACGGTAACCTCCAGTTGCCGCTGCTCAACCCGATCCGGGATGCGACTCTGGCTTACGGTAACTATCACGACAATAAATCCTTCCTGACCGACATGGCGTTATACCAGGGAGGCGGGGTCGGGCCGTATGTGGAAGGCACCTACCTGAAACTACTGGAGCAGCGTTTCATGCCGGCATTGATGCTGGGATTACTGGATGACTTAAATCAGGCCCCGGCCGGCAGCGAAGAAAAACTCGAGATCTTGCGCGTGATGCGCATGATGGAAGATGCCAGCAAGCGTAACAGCGGGCTGGTGGCCCAGTATATGCGTGAGCGCTGGAGCAAGGCATTTCACGGTCAGCGTGATGTGCAGGCGGCGTTGCTGACCCACTTGAATTACGCGCTGGAGCGGACTGACTGGAAGGAGAAACGGGATAAGGGCGAACAGGATGCGGTGGATCGCTTCGCCCCGTTTGTCAAACCGATCCGGCAGGCGCAGCAGGAGTTGAAAGCGTTGTCCGTCAACCAGCGGGTGTATCAGAACCTGCGTATCAAGGCTCAGGATGCCCTGCCCGCTCCGATCAACCTGCGTGACCAGATTGGCCCGAGCTTTGACAGCGTGTTTGTGGCCAGCAACGAAAAACGGCTGGTGGTACCGCAATTCCTGACCCGCCACGGCTTGATGGATTATTTCGTCCAGCAGGGCAATGAGCTGGTGGAGCTGACGGCGATGGACAGCTGGGTGCTGAACATCAAGAATAACAGCCCGGAGAAATACCCCGAACAGGCGTCGTCACCGGTGAACGATAAGTACAGTGACACCGATCAGTCGCGCATCCAGCGCGAAATCACCGAACTGTACGTGGCCGAGTACACCGCAACCTGGCGGGCAGCGATGAACAACCTTGAAGTGCGTGACTTTGATGACCTGCCGCAAGCCATCAGTGCTATCGAACAGGTGATCAGTGGTGAGCAGCCCCTCAAGCGGGCGCTGCAAATCCTGAGCGACAACACCAATCCGTCGCTGATAAGTCCTTCGCTGAGTGACAAGGAAAAACAGGCGCTGACGTTAAAAGAAGACTACCGCCTGTTAAACCGCATCAGCCGCGACTTTGCCCCGGAAACGGGGGTGCTGGTTGAACGCGGTGACAAGGGCAGCACGTTGCAAAGCGTCTACCAAAAACTGATGGCCCTGCACCGTTACCTGCTGGCGATCCAGAATTCACCGGTTCCGGGTAAGGCCGCCTTGCAGGCCGTCCAGATGCGTCTGGACAAAAACAACAGTGACGCCATTTTTGAAGTGCAGCAGATGGCGAAAAACCTGCCGGAGCCGCTGAACCGCTGGGTCGGCGAACTGGCTGAACAGGCGTGGCGCGTGGTGATGATGGAAGCGGTCCGCTCGCTGGAAGTGGAATGGAACGACACGGTGGTCAAACAGTATAAAACCTATCTGGCGGGGCGCTATCCGTTCAACCCGAACGCCCGCGAAGAAGTGCCGTTGAGCGAATTTGACCGCTTCTTCCGGCCGGGCGGGACGCTGGACGCCTTCTATCAGCAAAGCCTGAAACCGTTTGTGGAAAATAACCTGACCACGGGCACCGACGGCAAGATGCTGATCCGTCCCGACGTCATGAAACAGCTGGCCGTGGCGAATCGTATCCGCACCACCTTCTTTACCCCGCAAAACGGCCTCGGCACCCAGTTTGCCGTGGAACCGGTCAGCCTGACCGGGAACAAACGCCGAGCCTTGCTGAATCTGGATGGTCAGCTGGTGGATTATTCTCACGGGCGCAGCAATGTGGCGCGGCTGGTCTGGCCAAACTCGATGCGCGCTGGCACGGAAAGCCAGCTGACGTTGATGCCGGCGAAAAGCAATCAGGCGCCGCGCTCTGTCAGCTTTAGCGGCCCGTGGGCACAGTTGCGGCTGATTAACAGTGGCAAGCTGACTCACGTCCAGCCGGGCTTCTTTGATGTGCGCTTTAGCGTTGATAATGGCGAGATGACCTACCGCATCTATGTGGATGAATCGGATAACCCGTTTGCAGGCGGGCTATTCAGTCAGTTCAAACTGCCGGACACCCTTTATTAAGGGGGAAGGCAGCACGTCAGTCTTGAGATCCACCCCGCCCCCTGCCTTCGGGCAGGGGTTTTTTTAAGGAGAAAAGCGAGAATATGAGCGAACATCCTGAAAACCTTATCATCCGGGCTGGCGGCAGTCCGCTGAATTTGCCGGAATTTGCCGTTATCCGTGATGAAATCAATAAAACCAGCCATCCGGCGCAGCCAGAAGTG
The DNA here is from genome assembly GCF_040081915.1 of Xenorhabdus sp. SGI240. Lineage (NCBI taxonomy): Bacteria > Pseudomonadati > Pseudomonadota > Gammaproteobacteria > Enterobacterales > Morganellaceae > Xenorhabdus > Xenorhabdus sp. SGI240. The sequence goes on along the minus strand of NZ_JBEBMB010000044.1, from coordinate 17,416 downwards.
AACTGGCCGTTGGTGGAATCCCTGTCCCTGACGCTGTTCAAAACCAACGGGGTCGATTTACAGACCGCGATTTACTACACCCTGGCGCGGATGCAACTCAATGGGTTGTCGGGGTTCACCGAGGGTTGTGAACTACTGGCGGGGGTGATTGTCAGTGAATGGGAGACGTTGTGGCCAGCCCAGCCGCAGGTGCGTACCGACCTGTTGGAGTGGTTCCATTCCCGAACCGGCAGCGTGCTGCGCCAGTGGGATTTTACTGCCAGCGACCTGCGGATGATTTACCGCGCCGAACGTGCTCTCCAGCTGATTATCGACCGGTTGCAGCAATCCGACCTGAAACGCTTGCCGAGGGTGGAAAACCTGTTGTGGTTCTTCCAGAACGCAGCGAAAAAACTGGAAAAACCCCGTCAGGCGGCGAAACCGGTGTCACAACCGGTGCAGATGCCACCGCTGGTCTACCTGTCCCAGTCGGAAGCCGAGCCGGAAACGCCTCCGTCCCCGCCGCCCCTGCGCCATGACCCTCAGCCCGCTCCCGATAGTCAACCGCGGGTGCGGGTTCGGTTTCCCGAACATCCGCCGCAGGGACTCAATGCGTGGCAGGGTTTTGGCTTGGGCACCCTGTTGGGCTTATTGGTGTTCGTGGGCGGCTGGCTGTTGTGCTACAAGCCCCTGCAACAGCAACTTCGGGCCATCACCGACCACCCCGGGGGAGCCAGGCTTGCGTGGTTGTATCAACCGGAACTGGCGGATTATTCCCGCCAGCTGGAACGGCTGGCTGAGACCTCGCCCCGGGTCACCTGGGAGGCGGCCCGCCACCTGACCGCGACTGCGGAACAGCAGTGGCCGCAGTCGCCGGTTCAACAGCAGGCGACCCGCCAATGGCAGCAGCAGGTCACAGCCCGGATTGACAGCGTGCCGCTGACAGGTGGCTGGAACACCACCCGCGATCAGCTTCAGCAGCTGGCGGATAAAATCCTGTTGCAGGAGCGTACCCGTGGCAGTTTCACGCTGTCTTACCTGAAAACCGCAGTCTATGACATCCAGCGCAGCCACGGCAGTGACGTGCCACTGGAAGAACAATTGCGCCAGTTGAGTGTTTATGCGGCCAAAGGGGAGCCGGCACCGCCGGTACTGCTGAAAAGCATTGATGACCGCTTTAACGCCCTGCTCGGGCGCTATGACCGGCTGCGTCAGACGAGTGAACAGCGGGAAAGTCATCACCACACTGCGGCCGAACCTCCGGCCCTAAACCAGCCCCTCGCGGTTATACCGGACGGTGGGCATTAATCAGGGAGACAGAATATGTCATTGAAAAAGCACAGGGCGAAACTTCAGCAGGGGCAGGCCCTTGTCCAGCAGGGGCAGTCGTTTGTCCAGCAGGGGCAGCAGGCTGCTCACATAGCCTCGCAGACGGCGGGGATAGCGGGCCGGGTCGGGCAAATGGCCGCCGGTGGTCAGGGACTGGCTGAGCGGGCCGCCAGCGGCCAGTCTGCCGCCGTGAAGGCGTTGCAAAAAGTCACCCAGATGCTGGGGGGCGGTGACAGCGTCCCGAGCGGCCTGCAATTTACCCTGACGGCGGGCAGTCTGGCACCGCAGACCTTTGTCGTCACCGATTTTACCCTGAATGAACACTTTTCCCAGCCGTTCACGCTGGACGTGGGGCTGGCGAGTGCGGATCCGGCGATCGACTTTCCGGCGGTACTGGATCGCACGGCAACCCTGACCATTTTGCAGGAAGGCATTGAACAGCGCAGCATCACGGGGATGGTGGCCGGCTTTGAGCAGGGTAACACCGGGTTGCACCAGACCACCTATCAGATGAGTATTCGCCCGGATCTGTGGCGCACCACCCTGCGTCAGAATTCGCGCATTTTCCAGCAACTCAATATCTCCGCCATTATCACCACGATTTTGAAAGAGCACGGTATCCGTGACGTGGTGTTCAGCCTGCGCCACGCCCACCCGGAGCGGGAATTTTGTGTGCAATATCAGGAATCGGAAATAAATATAATTAATTGAGTATAAAGGATATATTATCTTTACGTCCTTTTATGCCCCTTTTAATGCCCCAAGATTTTTTTGTTTACTTTTTTTCATATCTAACTGATTTTTATTATTTATATCATTAATTGTGTAATTTTCAATCATTTTAAAGAAAAAAAGCCTTGAGGGTTAAAATGGTCAGATTTTGCTGCCATTTTACGCTCAGGGCTTGAGATAAAAAATATTCATTTTTACGACGTCGATCACAAATTATAGCGGGTTATTCCTGTGGTTTATTGCGAACCTTGCGTTCAACAAGCTGACCACGTTTATCAAAATAGCGGCTCGGCCAGATCTCTGAAGGATGGATTTTGAGATAGTCAGCGATTATCCATTCGCCTTTAGTCCATTGTCTGCTGAGAGCATTTGCGAGTGTAGATGAACTGAGTCCGGCTTCACGAGAGAGTGCTGCTAAGGTTGTACCACGCTTACGTAATGCTGCGATGATATCCGCTTGGTGCCAGTCATTTTGAACATTGTTGTTATACATTCCTGCTACCCCTTTCCATTAATTAATATTGATGGTGGCGATTCAGACAGGGTTAGCAGACCGGGTAACTATGACCGGCGAGGCCGAAGCCTCCCCCGCCTGAATCACCATTGAAAGGGCGAATGCAGGCACACTGGTAAAACTTCTTACCAGTGTATAGTTACACAAGGCTGCTAAACCTTGACCATTGGTATTTAACAATGGCGGGAATACTTTAACTGATTGTTTTAGCTTACTCAATAACTGAACGGCTAAGTTTAACGGCTATAAATCCGTTCGACATAACGCCCACGACCATCGCCATGCCCCAAATCCATTGAAACCAGTGCCCGTGCTTCCTGACGGCTAAAGCCATTCTTCTGGTAAAAAGTAAGAGCATCCTGTGCCCACGCATAGCGCAAACTGTGGGGAGAATGGCAACCGGTTAAACCAATCTTTGTGGCGTGTGCTCGCCAATAGTTCATGGCCTGTTTGAGATCCGGTTTATCAATCAACCTGCCATCACGTTGTTCTGCGATAGTAATGGCCTGCTCTACAGCTGCTTTTACCGCTGCAACATTCAGTACATGGGTTTGCCGTGGTCGGCCCCCTTTTGTACCGAAAACAACATGCAGTTTCGGTTCTGGCTGTTCCAACTGTTTGCGCCAGCTTTTCAGTGAAGCATTGCATTGCACGGCTTCCTGAGAACGTAGCCCCAGCAATCGGGCGAGTTTCAGTGTGGCGGCAAACCCGGCATCACGTTTAAGGGCTTTCTGATAAACAACCTGAAACGTAGCATCAGGGATCGCCTGTTTCGTTCCGGCGCGGCTGGTTCCGCTTAATCCCAATGCCTGATTACTCAGACGTGGCGAAGTTTCCAGTTTTTTCCGGCCTGCCATGCGGAAGATATTACGCAGCGCAGACATTTCATTTTGCACTGTGCGCTTGGCAATTCCCTGAGATAAACGGGCATCAACGTATTGTTCCACATGCTTGGCTTTCAAATTGTTGAGGCTTTTGACCTGAATATTCAGGCTCAATAATAACGCCCCCAAACGCCCTGCAATCCGAATGCGGTCATGGCAGGTTTTATGACTACCGCCGCTTTGTCGGGCAAAAAACTTTAATTCTTTAATCAATCGGCTCATTGGCTTCTCCATGCTTATACCTGACAACCTACAATCTCTGGCGCGCGACCGTTCTGGCAAAACAGAACCTGCCTTGCCCTTGATCGATATCTGTGCACCAGAGTGAACGCTAGTTGAGGTATTGCGGGGTATCGGTTGAGTACGCGGTACTGCCGCCTGTGTTAACAGGTCATCCCCACCGGCTAAATGCCAGCCTCGATATCGTCAAGTTCTCCTTTTTCAATCTAAAAATGCAGTGTCAGATTCACTGCGTGGTGAAGCAGACGTGAGCCTGTCAGGGGGGCGTTGGCCTTTGGCTGCGGCGTCACTTTCAGCGATAAATCCGCAAAAAGTGACGCCTTGAGTTCTGTGTACGGTCAGAAGATGTTGTGCAAGCATTAAAATGCCGCAAAGTTAGTACCAAACGGTAGCAGTGAGTTAATTGTTTTGGCGTAGAAAAATGGTTCGCTGAATATTTCAGACAGTGATCGTGAGATGTATGGACCGGATGGACTAAATCCATCTAGTAATTCGTTGAATATAAAGTAAAATTTATTTATTTTACTTTAAAAAGTCAGTGTATGAACCCACGTTCAATACACTTCGGTTACAATGTAAAAACACCTTTTGGGCGTATTTTTAGTTTAAGAAACCTTCATTGCCAGACGAGGGTTTAGTGTCCTGACAATATCTGCTTCCAAAGGTGGGCAGATGTACCGCAATATTTGCTCTCCCTTTCAGGCTACGGGAGTTTTTTATTGTCGCTAAAAAGCGCTTTGAACAAGTTTAGATTAGCTAATTTTTATGGCTATAGCAATAATAAAGATTATGTGTAACAAAAATTTTTCTTGATGATTATTAGGCCAATTAGTTCTATTAATAACTGATTGGCCTAATAAGTTAATTATCTTGAGATGACAACTTTTCCGTTGATTATGGATAGGTAAGGACCATAAGTGGTATCCTCACCACTTTCCTTGTTATGAAAAATAATAGGAGAAAAACCAAATGCGCCTTTTTCCAAACGGAATAAACGACCATTTTTATAACTAACCAATTTATATATTTTCCAATCAGGTTCTTTAATTTCAAATTTATCATTTATATCTTCTTCAAAATTCATAGAATCAAAAAATATTTTAGCACTACTATTATCTGCTATAGCCCATTCTTCCCATGCGGGCTGACTCATTTTCCATATTTTATTCAGGTCACGATGAGAGAAAGTGTTACTGATTTCCTGATAATATGCTTTTATGGCAGGTAAATCATTCTCAGTAACTGGTTGCGCTTTTGTCCATAGCCAATTTGGTAAATTGTTTACTGAAAAGGTTTTTTGAGCCGCAAATAAGTTTTTTTCTCCTTTTTTTACTGACATATCTGCGTAATCAAATTTTTCATTCGGATTTATTGAGTTTTTCGTTATAACATTTCCGTTGCCATCCACCGTTAATTTGATATTACTAATAATTTGCCCTTGTTCATCATAAGCAGAAACTTTTTTGATTGTCACTTCACACCATGATTCTGGGTGGAATTTCTCTGTGTTTTTGTCAAATGATTTACGACCCATAAGTAATTTTACTGTGTTAAAGCCATTTTCTAAAAAAGCCGATATATTATAACCACTGGATTCTGTTCCTGTACGTGAAGAAGTATTTTCCAATATTAATATTTCATTTACTTTTAACGCACATAAACTACGATGTGTATTAAATGAGACTAAATATTTATGTTCCATAATTGATTTACCTGATGCTGTTTTTATTATCATTAGTAACGTAAAGAATAAAAGGCTACCCCAAAGAAATCCTGTAAGTGGATTTTTCTTTTGGTAGTGGATCTTGAAATATCCAGTCTTTTTCAATAGGTTCGTCTTCATGATTTAATTCTCCATCATTATCTATTTCATCATCACTTTTTTTTGTTTTAATACCTACTCCATACTTCACGCTAGCAGATGCCTGAATCCCATCATGATAAAGCACAAGCTCCATACTTTTTTCTGTAGATTCTAGCGCTACTAATACTTTGGCTGCAATTTGTGCTGAAGCATCAAAATAGCCATTGATAGCATAATAACGGACACCACCGCGAATATTTGTTTCAGCTCTAATTCCAAATCCTGTTTCTAATACGGCATCCTTTTTAAAAGACCACTCTCCTTTGTCATCAGACTCCCAGCCAAACATAACACTTAAGTCACCACTGAGAATTAAGTCTAATTGTGCACCATAAAATGCTCCGTTTTTACCTTGCTTGACTTCTTGTTCGAGTTCTTCTCCTTTTTCACGTATTTTAGCTACCAATTTATTGACCTTAAAATAAGCAGCAAATATCTGAATAACATCGGCGCGCAATTCTAAACCTACTAAGGGTGTAGCCGTAATATCAGCATTATATTTATAGAAAAGTTTATATTTATCACTATGCGTAAGTTCATAACTGCCACTAATATTAATTAAAGGATAAATGAGATCTAAATTAATGACCCGGAACTTATCTTGATCATTCCCGAATGCAAGAAGATCATTGAATTTACCAATACTATCGATGGCGGTATCGATTGGGCCTAATTTCTTTTTCCCTTTTTTGAACTCAAATTCAAGTTCTTTTGACCAGCTACGTGTTTCAGTGCCTTTTTCGGCCGTGATTTTTCCTTCGATAGTTAGTGAATTACGAACTTCATAAGGTTTTGTATTTCTGCGCCATCCTTGTGAACCTTTATGTCGCATTCCATTATTTCTGTTGGTCTCTTTTTGTTGTTGCCTTCTCTGCTCATCGGTAAGTTTTTCAATTTCCTCTGATGCACCAATAGCAACATTAAATTCCTGTTTTTCATTCAGGACAAGGTGAATGTCTGAACCAAGAATAGCCTTATTACCTATTGTGGCGGTCAAAATTTTATCCGCCAGTTTGTATTTTTTATCTATCAATGGTTTTCCTGAGCATTCATCTGCTCTGACATAAAAACGTTCTTCTTCAATATGTGAGCCAAAGTCTCTACTCAAAAAACGCTGTAAAATAACGATCGGACTATTTTCCATAAGGGAAAAATCACTAATTTTCTTTGAATAGACCAACTCTCCTGCATACGGTTTATTAGGTGAGAATTGTGCTACAGGCATTCCATTTTCACCCGATAAATTTCCAATGGGGCAGTTTGGATTGTGCGAAATACAGCCCTTACTAATGGCACTTAACTTTATAGGAATTTTAGGTTTATCCGCTTTATCTTCCGGTTTAGGAACCACATAATACAATGTAGCAGGAAAAGGAAACAGTTGTTCATAACTAAACGTTTTATCTCCCAGTGTTACATCAATCTTATGAGTACAATCATCCGGGTTATCACAATCACAGACTGCTGAACCTGCTTTTGTTGATGTCATTTTATTTTCCCTTAACCAATATTTATACTGCCACCGCCAATCACAACGCCGCCACAATCCACGGCATCTCCTGTTCTGGCGGCTGGTTTTCCTTCAATAAACACAGAACCCGAACCGCCCGCTATCGTTCGCGGATGCGAACAGTGAGGAGCTAAAGCATCACCTTGTCGCGCAAGATAAGCACCATCAACTTTGACGGTACTGGCTCCGGTAATAACGGGAGTTGCGGAACAATTGCCGTGTTCTGTGCCGATATCGCCAATTTTAACTGCGTTACCCATAGTAATTTCTCTGTTTTTGATTAAAGCGGTACTTGACCTAATTCTTGAATTAACAAACGTTCGGCACGCATATGCCCCGATTGACCGTACTCAGTTAATTGGGAATAGATTGCTTTCGGCAGATCATCAAGTGTGAGGTAATGCCGGAGGATAAAGAGCTGGAGTAATCCACGGACATTACGATCATCTGTAATGCCGTTTTCACTGAACCAGTCAAAAAATTGTCGGGCACATTCCACCGTATCGATGTGAGGAATAAAGTCAAAAGGCGCTTTTTCCAGCCAGTCAGGAATAAACCCAGCTAATTTCTCGATATAACGCTCAGTGAAAATGGCCTGTATTTTTTCCAATTGAACTTCGTTGATAACAAGCATTTTTCGTTTGCTGGTTGCACCAACGGGAAAAGGTTCTCTCACCTTGGCAAAGTTATCCGTGCGTTCAGCTTCAAGATAAAGTGTCGTAATGCGCGATATCGGCCCCAAAAAACAATGTAATTCCCAGTCACTCAGGATGCCGAGAAAATCCCAGATATTACGCGGATCGTAAAAACGAAAAAAAACGGGTTTTTCCTGTTTAGGTAGCAATACTTGTAGGTATTTGCGTAAATGCTGCCGCACGGTTTTCATATCTGCTTCGCTGTGAACAAAAATGCCCCACGGCGTTCTGAGGCACTCCAGCCAAATTTTAACTTCTTCAGTAACCTGTACCAGATAGGGCGCGATTTTAACCAGTTCCGGCTGGAGCGGTTCACCATAAAGGCAGGCAGAAGGCGGATCGTAACGCTCCAATGCTAAAAACAAATCCGGTTCTGCTGCCCCATCAATAATGGCGTAGAGTTTTTCCTGACTCATTACTGATTCTCCTTATCTTTCAGAGGACAGTGCGCGACGAACATTGAACCTTCACTGGCTGCCGCGAGCAAAATAGCCGGGTTGGCTGGCGCCAATAAATCGCCGGGGCTGCCGCCGGAGTTCAGATTAATGGCGGCACCCTTAATATCGATGCCGCCAGCATGAAGCACCACAAAACTCCCACCGACACGCAAAGTCAGCTTACTGCCACTTTGTAATGTCAAATCTCCCTGCGCATCAATACTGACAATACCCTGAATTTTTTCAGACAAATCGCCTTTGATTTGTAACGCACGGTCGCCGTCAATCTGTTCCAGATAGTTGCCGGTAGTTTTATGCTCCTGCTGGCCTTCAACCGTGACTTTGCGGTTATTGGCGATAACCAATTCATCGTCATGTCCGATGCTGGTTGTACGGTCAAAGTTAATGCGTTCGTCGCGTGAATTGAGCACCTTAATAGCGAGATTTTTTTGCGCATGGATAAAGACCTCTTCACGATCTTTTTCATCCTCAAAACGCAGTTCGTTAAATCCTTGCCCCTTATGCGTTTTCGAGCGGATTGACATTTGCGTTTTTGCCATCGGCAGGCGGTTCGGCGGAAGATTATTGGCGTGATATGCCCGACCAACAATAATCGGCTGGTCAGGGTCGCCGTGGATAAAATCCACCAAAACTTCGTGACCAATGCGGGGAATAGCGATCATGCCCATCAATGGCCCTGCCCATGCCTGACTGACACGCACCCAACAAGAACTGCTGTCATCAAGCTTACCGTACCGATCCCAGTCAAATTGAATACGGACGCGCCCATATTCATCGCAAAAAATTTCTTCGCCTTCCGGCCCGACGACAGTAGCAATATGCGGCCCTTCCATTTTGGGTTTCGGATAGGGAGAAGGGCGATAGGAGTTTTTGCGGCTGGTGAAAGTAAACTGGTTGGAAAGCCACGAGCCACTGCCGCCGTGCTGGGTTTCATCGGCTTGAGGCTGTTGACCTGAGTGGGTTATCTGAATTAATTGCCACTGGTCATTCAAGGTTTCATTGGGATGATCTTCAAAATTAACCAGTTGCCCCGGCCACATAGCAAAACAGTCACCATTGCCGTTTCCCAGTTGTGTATCCCGGCGCAGGTATTCCAGACGATACTGGCTGACCTGTTGCCCCAAATTTTCATCTTTATAACGACTGGGAAAATCGTAATAGTGGTAGTTTTTCAGCGTGCGCTGGTTGGCTAGATTACGCCCTTCATACCAGAACTCCCGGTTCATGCGTGGATTCTTGAATGTCCGGTCTTTAGTTGTCACGGTGGCAACACCTACCTGTTCTGACCAGCTAACGTGCTGAATGCTTGTTGTTGAGCCAGTCACATCCGCTTCAGGACGATAAGGAACCGTGATCACGTTATTAAGCGACAGGCAGGAATCATGAAAAACGATGCGTTGCTCATGCTGTTCCTGGTCGAACGTGAAATAATAGAAAATGCCCTCATCAGCCAGCAAACGTTGCATAAAAGCCAGATCACTTTCATCGTACTGAACACAGAATTCCCGTGGCGGGTGTTTGTAACCCACCAAAAAAGTAGAATTGCGTACTCCATTTTCTTTGAGCAGGGTTTCCACAATATCCATCACGGACTGGTTCTGGAAAATCCGGCTATTGACCCGCAGCGAGGCGCGCCATAACGGAGGCTGAATAGTGATATGGTAGTGGCTGGTGTGTCGCCCGGTAGACAGGTGTGAAAAGTGCGTTACCATTCCAGTGATTTGTCGTTCAACCTGTCCATTGCGATGTACGGCAAAAGCGGCATTCCGGTCAAGAACATCGGCAACGTTAATTCCCGGTTTTCTACTAGTCAAATTCGGTGTTTTACAGGTTAGAGTGGCTTCCAGCCGGAAGAGGGAAGACAGTGATTCGGTGAGGGAAAAATCAACAACGGCAAAGGTTTGTTCGGATAGATTTTCTGTAATCAGCGTAAATACTAAACCAGAGCGATCAAGTCGCTGACTGATTTTATCGATTACCCTGTTCATTTGTACGCTCCATAATCTTTGGGTATATCAATCCTTAATGCGTGTCTGAATGTCAAAAATAATTTAATAATGAAATTACTTTTGCAGACTTTGAGTGCGTTTCGAGCAGGATACAATAGAATTATTTACACATACAACGATGAATAAAAGTATATCCGATAAATTGTGATTAACCTCTCTACTTAAATAAAATCAGGAAATTACCTGATGTTAATTTCACGAAATGCAACATGTTAAAACTGCACTGACGCGCTGCGCTTGTCTTCTCCGATTGACCGGGCTAATACATTACCCCGGTCAATCGGAGAGCTGTAAAACACCTGCCAGAAAAAACTCTTTTGTTTACCCCCACCGTACTAAAGAAATAGGGATAAAACTGTCCACCCTGTTCACCTTTAAATATTTTATTTAAATTCATATTGTTAAAGGGTGATAACTTGAAATTGAACTCATCACCACTCTTCACCCAACCGTTCACCTCAAATCTGAAAAAAGGTGAACAGGGTTGAATAGTTGTGAACAGTTTAAAAATGACTATTCACCCTATAATAGATTGATATATATAATTTAAATTACAAGGTGAATAGTAGTGAACACTTTTTTATATTTCTTTGAAATTTATCAGCAATAAAGAAAAAAATTATTCTTCTGGCAGGTTATCCCTTGTCAGTTTTGGCATCCACTCGATAGCAGTTTCAATGTTCAGACTCAAATTACTGCGAATGCCGTGTTTGCTTTTCTTGCGCAGGTATTGCTGGTTGTATTCTGCCAGTGCGCCCGGCATATCCATGCCAAAGCGGGTTACGGAAACGGGTTTATTCAGATTATTACCTTTCATATAGGTAAGGTAAGCGTGATAAAGGTACTTACGAGGATTGAACGGCATGATTTCCGCATTACCGATTAACAGGCCGTCAGCTTCATCAGATGCAATCAAGTGGCCGCAGAAATCGACCAGTGGATCGGTGCCGCGTTTGATATCCAGCGCTTCCTCTGAGTTCTGTTGCTCTGCCAGTAAACGTCTTGCGGTTTGTGGCTCAGCGAATCTATGCAGTAGATGCCGGATAATGACGGGCAATTTTGCTGCGATTTTATCCCGCAGAAGTGGATCACGTTCATTTTCCGGTACAACTTCAGAAAAATTGAAAATTACCCGACGCCGCGACACGCCACCACTGCGATCGCTAAAACTCATGGCATTATTGTTCACTGCCAGCACCACCGCAGGGATTCGGATTGAGTAGGGCTGTTTGTGCTTCGGATCAATGGCAACTTCATCACCGCCTGTAATGGCCTTGATGCCGGAGCCATCACCCACGTAGCGAGTTTGGTCTGGCAGGATAATCAATGAATAGCCCACAATCAGCGCCCGTTCCCGTGGATTTTCCAGTGCCGCCATGCTCGCAGAAACGGTATTACCTTTGCCTGCCAGCATCGAACAAATCTCAGCAAAGATACTTTTACCGCTACCACCCGCGCCGGTGATTTCCAGAAAAAGCTGCCAGTCATAGCGGTTCGCCAGTACCATAAACAGCGCAGCCAATACCCGATCAAATTTATCCTCACAGTTGGCAGTTGCCCGATTAAGCCAGTGCCAGAACTGTGGCGCATGATCTTTCAGAGTTTCCCCTGAATCAGGGGAATTAAACGCGACACCGTTGGCAAGCAGTAACCAATCATTTTTACGATGAGGCCGAAAATGGCAGGTTTTCAGGTCAAACACGCCGTTACTGAACCCGATTAAGTGACGTTCTGGTGGCTGCATCATGGGAAGTTGCAATTTCAGGGCATCCACGGCAGAGCTGATACCATGCGGTGAGTACGGCAGTTTTTCTTCCATAAAGGCCGCGACCATTTCCCGTTTTAAATCGCGGTCATTGATTGGACGCCAGATAGTACCGTCATAGTGATAAACGGTTTCCGAAGCGCCATCCAGCGCTAAATCACCACCATAACGCGCCAGCAAGACCTCTCCGCGCTGACTGGCTCCCATCTGACATAATGTCAGCGTCGATGGTTCGCTAGCATTGAGCTGAACGGCTGTTTTTTTCTTGGTTGATACCGGTTGATAAAGCCTCTCACCAAAAGCCTGTTTTACTGCCTCAATGCCGTGATTCTGGCGATAATCGTCCCAATCGGCTTTGTACTCAGTCGATGGCAACGTAACCCAGCCATTAACCGCAAGAGCGGCTTTCTCAGCCGAAATCTTGCCGACATTCGTTTTTGGCTTGCCGTTTTTATCCAGTTCGCCAGCGCTGTGCCAGTCGTTATCTGCTGCAATAATGATGTTCGTATCAGGCCAGCGTTCCCGGACAGCTTTGGCGACAGAAACTAAATTACCGGCATCCAGTGCTGCCAGAACAGTGTCGTTGTCGAGTTGGCTAACCGTCAGTGCGGTGGCATAACCTTCGGTAATAACGACTGTATCGGGTTGTTCTTCCAGTTCAGACAGTGCAATAAATGCGCCTTTTTTCTGGCTACCGGACAGTAATTTTTTCTCGCCGTTCGACTTAATGATCTGCGCACCGGTGATTTTTTTATCCAGCGTTGTGAAAGGCAGTAATAATGAACCCTCTTCCAGCAAACGCTGATTAGGATATTGCAGCCCTTTTGTGGTCAGGTAGGACGATTGCCCAGCGACTGTTTGCGCCATCAGTACCGCGACTTTTTCGGCAATTGGCTGCGTAGTTTGAATGATTTCTTTGGCTGGCTTGGGTTCTGGTAAAGGCAATGCCAGCACATCTGCAACAATTTTTGCGGCTTCAAGGATCGTGACCCCCTTAGTTTTTGCTACTAAATCCAATCCATCGCCATAGTTTGGAACATCACATTGGCGGCAATGCCAGTTGCCGTGATGGTGATCGTCGATAAAGTGAAAACGGTCAGTACCGCCGCAAACAGGGCAGGCGCCATGTTTACCCTTTGCAGGGATATTAATACCACACGCAGGCAGCAGGTTTGACCAAGAATACATAGCGGAGGTTTTCACAGTTTGGATAAAATCAAGTGGTTTTTGATTGCCCGATTTTTTTGGGGCTGTAAATTTAGGGCGAGTTTGGGTATGCTGTGTATCAGCCATCGTTTTATACCTTACTTAAACGTTGTTGGTGAAACGCCTCGCAGTGTTACCGCACTTCGGGGCGTTATGTTTTATAGTGCATTTCTTATGTCATATTCTTTTCTGTTTTATGCCACCCATGACTCAGCGATACACTGGGCGATCCAGTTATTAATTTCAGCTTCAATAAAAGCCACTGAGCGTGGGTTGTTCGAGTTGCATTATCGGTTTTTTCTGTCACGTAGCGGTTTAGCGAAGTCATACGGTGTGATGAATTTTTCCCGGTTTGCGTCCAGATAATCCGCCCACCACTGCATCATCAGCCGCCGTTCATCCAGATGTTTAGACGTGTGGATATACGCTGCCCTAACGCTGTTTCGTTCGATATGGCTGAGCTGGCGCTCGATGGCGTCATCGCTCCAAAGACCTGATTCCCCCATTGCCCCGCGTGCCATTGTGCGGAATCCGTGTCCACATATCTCGGTTTGAGTGTCGTAGCCTATGTTGCGTAAGACTCTGTTAACCGTTGTTGCATCCATGACTTGTGTGGAATGATAAGCGCCGGGGAACATCACATCACTGTTACCGCTCAGTTTGTGCAGGGTTTTGATAAGCCGGGTTGCCTGATGACTTAAAGGCACAATGTGATCAGTTTTCATTTTCATACCGCGTTCAGAAAAAGGAACACCATTGATGGGGGATCGTGTGTCAGGAATTTTCCACAGGGCATTTTCAAGATCGATTTCCTGCCAGCGGGCGAATCTTAATTCGCTGGCGCGGACAAATGTTAATAGTGTCAGCTCGACGGCTATCTTGAATATTAAGTGTCCACGGTAGGTAGATAAGCGTCTCAAAAAATCAGGTAAATCTTCATGGGGCAGAGCCGGGCGGTGGTGGCATTTTGCAGTAGTCAGGGCGCCAGCCATGTCGTTAGCTGGATTGAATTCCAGAATGTCATTCTGGACGGCGTATCGCATAATCGAAGTGATGCGTTGGCATAAACGTTTAGCGGTATCATGCTTGCCTTGTTCATCAATGGCTTTGACTGGCGCTAAAAGTTGGCTAGTGCGTAATGTGGTGATATCACGTGTGCCAATGCAGGGGAAAATATATTTTTCAAGGCTGCGTAGTACTATCTGGCGGTAATTTTCATCCCAGCGCTTATTACTGGCATGCCAAACACGGGCGACTTGTTCAAAGGTATTCACTTTGGCCGGAGAAGATGTACTTTTTTTCTCTGCTTTAGGGTCAATGCCCCGTGCCATCAGCTTTTTGGCTTCATCGCGTTTAGCACGAGCTTCGGCTAATGACACGGCCGGATAGACACCAAACGCCATTCGGTCTTCTTTTTTATCGGTGGGGCGATGGTACTTCATGCGCCAATATTTAGATCCGCGTGACGTGATCTCCAGATAGAGACCTCCGCCATCGGCAAGTTTGTAGGTTTTTTCTTTGGGCTTTGCGGTTTCAACTTGTCGGGCGGTGAGTTTCATTATTAGGGCATCTCTGTAATCGAATAGTCATCATCAAATGGTAAATGCCCCGGATTATGCCCCGCACTGTATCTTGATTGCAACAGACTAAACTAGACGTAAAAATAAGAGATCACACTGATTTTGTTGCAGTTTATAAAAATTATTTTACTTAGCTAGACTTCACTGGAAGTTGAGCTGGTTCCAATATCAGGAAAGTGATTTTGATTTTCTGCAACGGTTGACGGCGGAAGAGGGGATTTTCTACTTCTTTGAATGTGGTAACGGGCGTAACACGCTGGTGTTTGCCGATGATGCCGGTTCGGTACCGCCAGACAAAGTGTTCCCTTACCAGCCGGGCGAGGCGAGCACCGTGGGCGAACCCGCCATCAGCAGCCTGACCTGTCGCGCCCAGGTGCGACCGGCCCAGGTGCAACTGAAAGATTACACCTTCAAAAACCCGGCCTGGCCAGCCGAATTCAGCCAGCAGATGAAGGAAGACACCCTGCAACAACGGTATTACGAGCACTACGATTATCCGGGGCGTTTTAAGGATGAGGCACACGGGAAAGATTTTACCCGTTACCGGCTGGAAGCCCTGCGCAACAATGCCATGACCGGACAAGGCAGCGGTAACGCCATTGCCATTCAGCCGGGGAAATTATTCACCCTGAGCAACCACCCGCGTGAAGACCTGAACCAGCCGTGGCAGGTGGTGAGCGCCAGTCATACCGGCAGCCAGCCGCAGGCGCTGGAAACGGCCAACAGCGGCACGGGCACCACCCTGCACAGCCACTTCCACTTTATCCGCCATAACCAGCACTGGCGGCCAGCCCCCCGGCCAAAACCGGTTATCGACGGCCCGCAGATTGCCAAAGTGGTGGGACCGGCCGGCGAAGAAATCTTCTGTGACCAGTACGGCCGTATTCGCCTCCAGTTCCCGTGGGATCGTTACGGCAAGAGCGACGACCAGAGTTCCTGCTGGATCCGCGTTACCCAACCGTGGGCCGGTCAGGGCTGGGGAATGCTCGCCATCCCGCGCATCGGTCAGGAAGTGGTGGTGGATTTCCTGCACGGCGATCCGGATCAGCCGATCGTCACCGGCCGAACCTACCACGCCAGCAACCTTCCGCCGGGCGGGCTGCCGGGCAGCAAAACCCAGATGGCCTTCCGCTCCAAAACCCACAAAGGCGAAGGCTACAACGAGCTGCTGTTTGAGGATGCTAAGGGCAGTGAAAAGCTGTCATTACATGCGCAGAGGAACATGGATACCACCGTACTGAATGACCGCAGTACCCGCGTGATGCACGACCATACCGAAAGTGTCGGACACAATCAGGCTCTCAGCGTACGGGCTGATCGGCATAAAGAAGTCGTCGGCATGGAAGTGAGCAGCATCGGGACACGGCAGGTCACCGTGGAAAAAACCAGCGTACTCAGTGCCAAAGGACAAATTACCATTCAGTCCACCGAGAGCGGTATCACCCTCGGCAACACCAAAGGGAGTATCTCGATTGATGCAGACGGCAATATCCATATTACCGGTAACACCGTCATTGTGAACGGAAAAGAGGTCATTACGCTGAACTGATACCGGGCAGACCAACAATAAGACTGAAACCCGCCCTGCCGGATTTTTCGGCAGCGGGCTGAATATTAATCAGGTAAAAAGAGTGAAAAGGAAAATCATGAGCACACAACCCTACCAAATGAACGAAGGCACCCTGACCCTGCCTGCCGGCTGGCGTGATGAATCGATGCACGTGTTTGTGCTGCCGGATGACAGCGGCGTCAATCTGGTGATTAACCGCACCCCGGTGCCGGTGGGCACCGACAGCCAGGCGTATTATAAACAGACACTGGCGCAGTTTGTGACTCACCTGCCGGGGTATCAGGAGCATCAGCGGCTGCAAATCGAACTCAGCGGTGACATGGCGTGGCGGCTGGATTACCAGTGGCAAAGCCCGGAAGGGGAAATGCACCAGTCGGTGGTGCTGCAAATCCGGGGCAGTCAGCTGCTGGCATTTAACCTGACCTCGCCGCAGCCCATGAACAGTGGACAGCGGGAAGCTTTACTGGCGGTGGTGAGCAGTTTTCAGGCGGCATAAGGAGAAGCCGATATGGGATTAGGTGATGAAATTATTACCCGGATTGCCCGGGTCGGAGCCACCCATGCCCGGCCTCCCCTGCCGCCAGCCAGCGGTGCCAGAGGGCCGGCCGCAGCACGTCAGGGTGACCCCATCCAGCATAAGAGTTTTTTTGGTGCCCTGATGGGGGCGGTGGCCGGTGCCTTGATTGGTGCCGCGATTTTCGGCGCCGTGGGGTTACTGGTTGCCGGCACCGGCGGGTTAGGGGCGACGCTGATTGTGGCGGCCGCTGGCAGCGGATTAACCTATCTGGCCAGCGATGCCATTGCGGCAGCCAGCTCGGCCGTCACAAACTTTATCGACAGCTTCGGCTCACCGGACGGGGCGTTGAGCAGTGGTTCCGGTAACGTCATTATTGAAGGAAAACCTGCGGCACGGGCCACCGTCGATATGGCGGCGTGCAGCAAACACCCGGCACCGCCCCTGATAGCACAGGGCAGTGAATCCGTATTTATCAACGGCCAGCCAGCGGCGCGGGTCGGTGACAAGCTGGTCTGTGGTGCGGCCATCAAAGGGGGGGCGAGTAAAGTCTTTATCGGCTCCGGT